>JACRCS010000400.1 GCA_016218905.1 Deltaproteobacteria bacterium | reverse complement strand
GCTCGACAGTTCCCGCCGGCTCTCGGCCCCGCAGATTGATCCAGATGTTGCCGTAGGCGCCGAGCGCGAACGCCTTCGTGCGCGGCCAGTCGATGGTCGAGGCGAGCAGACGTGACTCGAGGCGGCCGCTCAGCCCGGGCAAGAGACGTTTGAGCCTCCCCTTCACGGCGGGAGGGGCGCTCTTCGCCCAGCCGACGAGCGCCTGGGTGGCGCGCACGCCGCCCCGTCGGAGGACCCCCGTGAGGCTGGTTCCGGTCTCGCTGGCGTCGTTGTCACGAAAGGCGAGCCACCTCCGCTCCTCGAGCCACCGATTGAGGTTCACGACCCGACGCAACGGTCCGGAGCCGTGATCCGACACCACGAAGACAGCGGCCCGCCCGTCCAGTCGCGCCAGCAGCCGCCCGAGGTGCTCGTCGATCCGGCGATAGACGTCGAGAATCACTCGCCCGTACTTCGCTGCGCCCGCGGCATCGTAGCGAGGGTGGCCGGGATCCATGTATTTCCAGAAGGCATGCTGCGCAAAATCGGAGCCGCTGAAGAGGACGATGAAGAAGTCCCAGGCGTGCTTCTCGAGGAGGTACTCCGCAGCGGCCGCCCTGTTGTCGGTGATGCGGAAGATGTCTTGGACGTGCGCCTCGAGCGGCGCGGAGAAGTTGACGGAGAGGACGTACTCGCCGAGTGCTTCCTTGAGCTGCCGCGAGAGCTCGGGCGGGTGGGTGAACTCCCGGTCAACCCCCGGCGCGTCCATCCACGACACCAGCAGACCGTTCACGGGCTCGGGCGGATAGTTGCCGGGGATGTCGAGCACGATCACCTTGCGCCCGTGCTCGCTAAGGATTCTCCAGAGCGAGCGCCCACGCTTCGTGTGGGAGTCGACAAGCCGGACGTCATAGGTACCCGGGACTCGCGAGATGAAGTCGAAGACGCCATGCTTGCCAGGGTTCATTCCGGTCATGAACGACGTCCAAGCCGGGCCCGTCAAAGGCTGGATCGTCGTCGTGAGCTCCCCGTGCGCCCCCTCGGCCATGAGTCGGCCGAGATTGGGAAGCAATCCCTCGGAAACCCAAGGGCGAATCAGATCGAAGGTCGCGCCGTCCATTCCGACAACGAAGACCTTCTGCGGTGATCCTCCGCCTCGAGTGCTCTCTTCCGCTCGGTTCTCGGTGCTGTCGCTCGTCATGCGGTACCCGGGTCAAAGTCGATGCTGGTCTAAAGTAGCTCCGTGGGGGCGGGCACTCAGGCGTGCCCCATGGTCTGGAAAATCCTCCTGGAAGTCAAGCGCAGCCCCGGATCGCCCACGAGTAGGCATTCCGGTTCCGTAACCGAGAGTACCTGTCCCGTAACGTCGGTGGCCGCCCTTCGTGCCCGAGTGGCGCTCGTCACGCCATCAGCGAGGAATGAACTTTGCGAAGAACTCGGCTTGCGGCGACGACCTTCTGTACCTCAAGCTATGGACCCAAGTCGCCGAAACGGTCGGTGAGGTGGCCCCGGGGGCAGACGCCCTCGGCGCGAGCGTGCAGCAGCAATGTTAGCGTTGGGGAGCACCGATGGATTGGCGAGAGTTCAGACAAAGGCTCCGGTTGGCTTCTCTCCTGGGGATGGCAGCGCTCGTGAGCCCGGCGACCGGCTGGGCGGACACGGCGCCCGACGCCGGCAGGTTCGGCGTCTTCATGGTGCGGGGTGAGGAGCAGCTAGCCGAGCTGCCCAGTGTCCACACCCGCACCGTTCGGCTCGGAAGCTTGGCCGCGTGGGAGAACGTGGAGGCCGTTCCGGGGAGCGGCAACTATGACTTCTCCGCGTCTGACGTCGTGCTCGGACGGGCCGCCGACATGGGCGTCGAGGTCGTGGTTACGATCTACCCGCTCCATACCCTCGACCCCGGCGCGAGCCGGCGCGCGCTCCCGAGCGACTTGGATGCCTTCGTCGCATTCGTCACCGCCTTTGTCGAACGCTATGACGGTGACGGGGTTGCCGACGCTCCCGGCTCGCCGAGGGTCCAATACTGGCAGGTCGGCAACGAGCCGGACAACGTCACCGAGAGTGGAGAGAAGGTCTCTTGGGACGACACTCCCGCCAACTACGCGCTCCTTCTCCACCGGACCGCGTCGGCGGTCCGACAGGCGGACGGACAGGCCGTGGTCCTCCTCGCCGGAATGGTCGGCGGGCAGCAAGGCTTCGACGACTTCTATAAGCCGATGTTCGAGGCACTTGCTCCCATGGGCGAGGGGCCGAGCTTCGACGTCTTCGACGTGCACTGGTTCGCCGACATCTCGCCCGGGGTCACGTACAGAGGCCTCGGCGACCTCCTGCCGGGAATCCGGGACGTGCTGGAAAGCTACGGGTACGGAAACGTTCCGATCTGGACCACCGAGGTGGCCACCTACAGCGGGGCGCCCGAGGGTTATCCGGTCCGCACCGAGGAAGAGCAGGCTCGGGACCTGGGCCGAATGCTCCTTTACTACCGCTACCTGGGCGTGGAGAGCGTCTTCTGGGCCCCGTACCTGGAGTTTCAGGCGTGGCAAGGGACGCCCAACGGCTACTTCGACAACACCGGTCTCGTGAATAACGCCCACAACGACGGCATCGGTACCGAGAAGAAGGCGTACCACGTGTACCGGTTTCTCGCCGGTACGCTGGATGGCGCCCGTGTCATAGCTGATTCCGCGCTCGCCGCCGCCTTGAATTCCGGGCCCTCACACTTCGTGGAGTTTACCAACCACGGCCGCACCTACTATGCGTTCTGGGTGGACGACCCCGCGTTGGCCGGCAGCACACTCGATATCCCAATCCCCGGTGTCGCCCTGCGGCTCTATCACTTGATGCCCGACGACGGCGGCGAGATCACACCCGTCTACGTAGAGGCCACGGGGGGACGCGCGCGCGTCACGGTCCAACCGGAGCCAACTTTGGGCGAGTTGGTGGGCCCTGGACCGGCGCTCGAGGTCACCGCCCCCGCTGACGGCACCCTCACACAGTCCGAGACGATCGAGGTTACCGGTACCACCGAACCGGGGGCTGCCGTTAGCCTCGACTTCGGGGACGACGTCGCTCCGCTGTCCGTGCAGGCGGATGAGCTAGGCCAATTCCGCTTCGCCGCAGTCTTCTTGGAGGAGGGCAGCAACGCCCTCACCTTGACCTCCACGGGGACGGCTGGCACCACCAGCCGGACCGTTCACGCCGTCGCTGACCGCATCGGCCCGGACCTCGCGATCCTTCAGCCCACCGAGGGATCCGTCTTGAAGACCGCCACTATCGATGTGGCGGGCGATACGGAAGGCACTGCAGCGATCGACTTCGAGAGCTGGCCCGGCACGGCTCGCGCGACCGCCGAAGCGGACCGCGCCACCGGTCACTTCGTGCTGGCCGGTCAGACTTTCGTGGAGGGAGAGAACGTCGCCCGGATAAGCTCCCGGGACCGGGCCGGGAACGTCACCTCGGTCGAGGTGCACTTTCGCGTCGACACCGGCGCGCCCGTGCTCGGCGAGTTGACGCAGCTCGGAGACGTCACGGAGGAGGAGGGGCCATACGTGGTCGGCGTGACTGCCAGCGACGGTGACCAGGTTGCCCAGGTGAGCCTGTACTACAGTCTCAACGGCGGACCGATGGTCGAGCTCCGGATGACAGCGACCGAAGGCATCTATAGCGGCGGGATCCCCGGCCAACCCTTCGGGACTTCCATCGCCTACTATGTCAAGGCAGTCGATCGAGCGGGGAACCAGACCAGGATTCCTTCCGAGACGAACCATAGCTTCCGGGTGCTCGATCGCGAACCTCCGCGCGTCTCCGATACGACGGTGCTGACGAACAGCGACCAGAGCGGCCAGCCCTTCCCGATCTCGACGGCTGTGACCGACAACGTGAGCGTCGGACAGGTGCTCCTCTACTACCGAGCCGGCGACGACCCGGTTGCCTCGGTGGAGATGACGCTTCAGCTCGACGGCCGCTACAGCGCCTCGATTCCGGCGCAGCCGCTCTACACCCCGGTGGGTTACTGGGTAGTCGCGGTGGATAGCTTCGGAAACACGGACTCCGCCCCTGCCACTGCCCCTACCCAGGTATTCTTCTTCCAGGTGGCGCCCGCCGGGTGCGGAGCCGCTGCCGTCGAAGCCCTTCCCGTTTCAACGTCCATCCCTAAGGGCAGTGCCCTCCAGGTGGACGCGACGCTCTACAACCTCACCTTCGCCGCCGTCTCGCTCAAGGTCAAGGCGAGCGTTCAGCTTCCCAACGGTCAGTCGAGAGACCTATTTACCAGGGGCGCGCAGGTAGCCGCCGGCGCTTCCCTGAGCCAGCGGCTTTCGCAGCCCGTCCCTGCGAACGCTCCCCTCGGGACGTACCGCTATAGCCTGATTGTCATGGATGCCTCGAACCGAGAAATCGGAAGGAGCGAATTCCACTTCGAAACGGTCAATTAGTGTCCGTCCGGAAAAGCCGCTTTTGCGGCTGAAGAGCGCCCGAGGGGTCCGGGGATGATTCCGGCGCCCTTCGTGCTGCAGACGGACCCGATCACGGAGTTCGATTATGACTCAGTTGTCATGGCATCTTTTGAGATAGCTTGCGCGTCAGGCCGCAACGCTCCCCTGATGGTCCGTTCGAACCAAGGCCGACTACTGCTGTGCCAATCGGACTCTCGCCATGGTGAACAGGTTGTGCGTCACCACAATGCTCCAGACGTAGCGCTGAAAATGCTCCCATCCAGACCAGGTGCACCGGTCCATTCCAAAGGCTCGCTTGAGGGCCGAGATGCTCGACTCGATGCCGGCGCGAAACCGCTTGAGCTTTCGGTACACCCAGGTGCTGCGGACCATGTCGGAGATGGCCATCCCGCGCCTCTTGGCAAAGCAGCAGTCCTGGACGCCTTGTGCCTTCGCCCACTCGAGGTTCTCCTTGGACGCGAAGCCCCCGTCGGCGCTCACCTGCCGAGGGGCGCTGCCGTGGATCTGGACGTGACGCTCGAGCATCGGCCGGAAGAGCTCCGAGTCGGCGGGGTTGCCCTTTTCGACCCGCATGTCCAGCACCAGGTTGGAGGCGCCCCCGGTCAGGCAGATCTTGTGCCCGTAGTGGACCTCGCGCCGGTCCTTGACGATGATGTCGGCGTGGTCCTCGAACAGGCTGATGAGTTTCTCGGAAGCGGGAACCTTCTCCCCACGAAGCACCCGGCGCTCGGTCTGACTGATGACCCGATCCAGAAGCCCCACCACGCGCTCGAGTCGGTCGGCCAGCGCTCCCGCCCGCATCGTATCGAGCACGTTCGGGCCCTTCCAACTGCGCAATTCCAGGATGGCTTCGACGGCGTAGCCTCTGACCAATTCGGCATACCGGAGCAGGTCCCGATAGGCACGCACCCGTACCTCCTCCTTGCGGGCGTTGAGGATCGTAAGGGCTCGTTTCTTGACCACTCGCCGGTGGTCCCGGAACCGGTAGACCGGCCGAGGCGTAAGCTCTTTACCCTCCAGCAGGTATCGGGTCAGGACCCGGACTGCGTCGCGCAGAAGGCTCGAATCGGTGGGGTCATGGATGTTAGCATCCACCACGGTCGTGTCGATGCGCGCCTTGCGGCCGTCTTCAACCCCCTCCTTCCGAGCGTGACCCAGCAGGATCCGATGCATAGCTTCCCAGGTGCTCTCCTTGATGGACGAGATGTTCTCCTGGAGGGCCGAGTGGGCGGGGAACTGATTGACGTTGAGGCGGGCGAAGGCCCGAAACGCCTGGGAGTCGCCCAAGTGGAACTCGAGGTCCTCATACGTGAGGCCCTGACTCTGTTTGAGCACCGCGCATCGCAGGACCTGCTCGGCGGTCATCCCCTGGCGGCCGTGATCGGGCCGGGCGGACCCCACGAGATCGCGCAGGGCGGCTTCCAGGACCTCAGGATTGGCATCAAGGATTTTGGAAGCTTCCTCCAATTGTTTGCCGAGCTCGCTGCGGGGAATCACGTGGAAGACGCTCCCTTGAGCATGGAACTTTCGACGCATCAGCGGCCTCTGATTTGCTGGAATTGATAAATATTCCAGGTACTTGAGGCCAATATTCTAATAGAGCAGACACAAGAAATGAAGTCCAATGTGTACCGGATCCGCTAGTGATTACATGAACTTACGCATTCCGGACGGACACCAATTAGATTCCTCCTGCCCAACCCGAGGAAAGAGAGAGCGGGCACCCTTTCGGGGCGCCCGCTCTCTCTTTCCTGCGAATGTCAGAGTCCCTCTTACAGGGCACCGCGCCCTTTCCCCTCCCGAGGAGTCACGAGCTGCCCTCCAGCAGCCCCACGCGTGGGCGAACCTCGCTGCGCGAGAACCGCCCACCCTACGGCAACTTCCCCTCCCGAGGAGTCACGAGCTGCCCTCCAGCAGCTCGCTAGTGTCCCGTGCGGTTAGTTCGTGCATCACAACCAGCAGACCGAACGACGGCGAATCAGCGCCGTTCGGCCAACGCGGGGCTGAATAGCAGGAAGGAACTTCCCGAACGGGACGCTAGACTTTGTTCAGGACGATACCCAGATTCTTCGCTCCGGCTGTCTGGAGCCTCCCCCGGGCATCCAGGGCCATGCTTTCGGGAGTTCTTCCGGGAACGACTACCAGCAGCACGGCGTCGGCGAGCGACGCGAGGATCTGCCCCTCCGGTCGCCGCGTCAGGGCTGAGGTATCGACGATGATTACGTCGTACGCGGCCCGCAACGCGCCGAACACTTCACTGAGACGATTCAGGTGAAAGGCTTCGGCCACGGCCGCGGACGGGGCGCCGCACTCGATGAGATCGAGATTTGAGGTCGCGGTAGCGCGGACGGCCTCCGTCAGGCTCGCCTGCCCTTCGAGCAGTGCGCAGATGCCTGGGGAGGGCCGAGCGTGGAGTCTCCGGTGGAGCACGGGTGCGCCGAGGTTCAGGTCCACCAGGACCACCCTCGTACCGTCGTCCGCTAGAAAGGTTCCCAGTTTCTCCGCAATCGTCGACTTGCCTTCCTTCGGAATCGAGCTCGTAACGACCACCATTCTCTTGCCATCTTCCGCAGCCGCCCCGCGCAGGGCAAAGCGGAGCTCCATCAAAGCTTTGGTATGAGAGGCGCCAACCCTATGGCCCCGGTTGCTTCGCGGGTGCCACCAAGCGATCCGTCGGAAGGTCGCGAACACGGGAAGTCCCAAAGCCCGCTGAATGTCCTCGCGGGTCTTCATCGACCCGTCCACGTAGTCCACGAGCAGCGCGAGCCCGAAACCGATCAGAGGTCCACAGATCAGCGCGATGACGATGTAGAGGCCCCAGGAGGGGTAAAACGGATTGCTCTTGTCCGGTATGGGTGCGGGGGTAATCACCGAAACGTTCACCACCTCGGCCGATGTCGACAGGAGGGCCTTGCGGTAATCCTCGGTGAGGTCGGTATACGCCTTCTGTGCCACGTCCACCGCAAGCTGCAAGCTCGTTTGGCGGCTCTGGGTGCCGGCGAGGGAAGAAAGGGCTCGCCGGAACGTCACAAAATCCTCGGAAACCGCGCCCTCCTTCACCTTCAGTTCCTGCCGCTCAATCATCTTGTCGGAGAGCCTCTGGACCAGCATGTCGCGGTAGGCGTTTCGGGTACTCTCCTCAGAGGCGAACCGCTGGCCCGGCTCCGCTCGCAAGAGCTCCTCGATGACCTGGATCTGCGCCTTTATGCTGAGGACCTCGATGTGCTCGGGCTTGAGGTCCACCGACAGCGCCGAAAGCTTGCTCTTCAGATCGGACAGCTGCTGCTTCATGCTGTCGACGATCGGATTCGCCTGCGTGGCACGCGAGCTCACGTTGAACTCGCTCTGCCTGGCAAGCTCCGCCTCGGTGCCCTTGACCGATGCCTCGTTGACCCGGAGCGAGCGCCGGACATCGGCGAGCTGTGCATCCAACGAGCTGATCTGCTCCACGAGCGCTTTGGACTGGTCGGTCAGGTTGAGCGCGCCCTCCTTCTCCTGAAAGTCTTTGAGCGCCGCCTGCGCCTTCTCGAGCTCTTTGACGGCCTCGCTGACCCTTCGCGCAATGACGGACGTCGAGAGATCGCCCGCCTTCGCCTTCTGCGCTTCATTGAAGCGGAGATAGGAAGCGACCACCTCGTTGGCGAGGTTCTTCGCCTCCTCGAGACCCTCGGAGTACGCGGTGATCTCCACCACGTCAGAGTCCTCGATCGCCTCTGCGAAGAGCGCGCGCCCCTGAAGAAACCAGTAGGCGATCGAGGTGTCCGCTAGGTCATCAGCTCGCGCGAGTTCCTTCGGACTCTGTTTGATGAAGGGGACGTAGGAGACCACCGTATCGACGATGCACCATTTTTCGATAAGGTTGAGCTTCTCGATGACCGGCTCGACCACGGCGGCTGACTTGATCACCTGAGCCTGGGTCACCGCGGCGGTCGGCGCGATGAAGTCGAGGGTGCCGTACCCGTTGGGCGGCTCGGCCATGAGCATGTGCGTTTCATCGACGCGCTTCACTTTGACCTGGGCCACGGTCTCAAAGACGGGGGGAAGACGGAGGCATACCAGGATCGCCGCCAGAAGCGTGCCGACGATCGACAGAACGATCACCAGCTTGCGGCGCATCAGGATCTGCCAGAGGTATCTCAGTTCCATGGACGCTTGTCTCGCTGGGAAGGGGGTGTCTCCGGAGCGTCTAACCGCCCGGAGCGGGGGCGCGCTTCGGCCGCCTCCGTGAGCAGCGTGCTCGCTTGACTCGCCTTATCTCGGTTCGATAACGAGGGTAGTGGCGGCCGGGTCGGTGCTCTTGCCGGTCACGATGTTGACGATTGCATCGCCCAGCACCCATCCCCGTTCGACCTCAACCACCGGCGAGATGATGTGGCCGAAGCGGAGCATGAAGCGCTCCACGTTGGCGATGATGGTGGGTACGACGTAGACGATGTCGCCCCGCTCGAGGGCGACGTTCTGGTCAACCTTTCCCTTGTCGAGAAAGGACTGGAGGTCCAGCGCCCGCAGCTCTATCCCTTTCTCCACCCGCCGCGCGAGGACGACGTTGGACGTCCTCGCGTCCAGGGTGAAGCCGCCGGCCATGGCGATGGCGTCCAGCACGGTGAGCGAGTCCTCCATCATGAACACGCCGGGTTGCCGTACTTCGCCGAGCACCTGAATCCGTCGGCTCCGGAACGCTACCACCTCCACGCTCACTTGCGGATCGTTGACGAAGCGGGAGAGCCCCTGAGCAAGGTCGGCGCGAAGCTGATTGGGCGTGATTCCGAGGAGCTTCACTTCGCCGATCAGCGGGTAGAAGGCGAGACCGGAGGCACCTACCCGCAGATTCCTCGTCAGGTCATCGTGACGCCAGACCGTGACCTTCACTTCGTCGCCGACCCCGAGCACGGGGTCGACGGGTTCTCGCACTTGGGTCTCGGCCGGTTTCGCGACGGAAGAGTTGGGGGCAGGAGGAACAGAGGCGCAGGACGCCAGAAGCAGGGATCCCAGTGCGAGCCGAACGATGCCCTTATGCAAGATAAAACCCCTGAGACGGTGGCAGGTTGCCATAGATGCCCAAAATCTCCCCCTCCACTTCGAGGGCATGATACGGAGGCACCGAAAGAGCGTCAATATGCAAAGGGGCCCGTGAAAATCTGGATTACGGTTTACTTACGGGCATTTCGCGCACCCTGCTGCCGAAGACGCAACGGACGAGCCCCAGCAAGCTGCCGCCTGCGAAGACCGCCGACCGGGCGAACACGGCAAGGGGTGCAATCAGTCCGATGGCGCGATCGAGCCGGTAGGCCTTGCGGGCAAAAGGGGCCGACAGCGCGAAGACAGCCGCCCAGGCGGTGAGAGCGATCCGGCCGAAGAGCGGCACGACGGGCGCCAGGACGAGCGCCGGAAAGGATGCCGCCATCGCCAGCGTCTGGAGCTTCAACGACACCGGAGTGTACGTGTCCTTGAGAGCCTTGTCCGGGTACCTGCGGTACACGACCATCCGCCAGTACCCACGCCAGAACTTCGTACGCAGGTATTTCCGGAACGTGTCCGGATGCCGGTGGTAGACGAAAGCGTCCCGCGCGAATACCAACCGGTGACCCGCGCGCGAGAGCCGGTAAGAGAGGTCGGTGTCCTCGTTGTTCGCTACAGGGAAGCTCTCGTCGAATCCTCCCATCGCCACGAAGACTTCCCGCCGGAACGCAGCGGAGTACGTGTCGATCATATCGATCGAGGTGCTCATCCCGAGCAGATCGTAGCGGTCCTCGAACTCTGCCTGAGCGAAGCGGGCCGCCAGGGAGCCCTGCCGGGTCTTGTACGAGCCCTTGACCGCGACAACGCGCGGATCGTCCAGGGGGGCAACCATCCGCTCGAGCCAGCCCGCGTCCGGCGTACAGTCCGAATCCGTGAAGAGAACGATCTCTCCGCGGGCTTCGCGGGCGCCCAGATTGCGAGCCGCCGCGGGTCCCCGGTTGTCTTGCCGAAGGTAGCGTACCGGGAAGCTGCGGGCGACCTCGCCGGTGCCGTCCGAAGAGCCGTCGTCGACCACGATGATTTCGTAGCTTTCCCGCGGCGCGGACTGGGCCAAGAGCCCTTCCAGGCACGAGCCGAGGGTCGCGCGGGCGTTGTACGCCGGCACCACGACGGAGAGCCGAGGGATGGCGGAAGGCGCCGGTGCGTCCACTCACACCCTCGAACCGACGATGAGATGCTTCAGGAAGGTCCGGGCTGCCTTGGCCGTCCTTCCGATCTCGACAGGGCTGAGGGCGAGTTGCCGCGCCTTCCGCGCAAGGTAGGAGGGTCGTAGGTAGAAGCGCCTCCTCGCCTGGTCGCACAGTTTCACGAGGTCGGCGGACGTGAAGTGATCGTTGCGGACCACGCAGTTGTGCAGCCCTTCCGGTGTGAGCCACTCCCGGTATCCCTTGGCCGTAATCCAGCCCTTCGCCCGGTACTCTTCGTAGGCGTCGGTCCCGGGATACACCATCACGGGATAGAACTGAACCGTGTCCGGATTGAGCGTGAGCGACAGCCGGATCGTCTTCTCTACGGTCTCGGGTGTGTCTTCGGGAAAACCGAGCATGAAGCAGCCGTGAATGAGAATGCCCGCCCGCCGGGCTTCACCCATGAACTCCTGCATCCGTTCGATCCGAGTGGCCTTCTTCATCCCGTCGAGAATCGCTTGATCTCCGCTCTCGAACCCGACGCAGAGTTGGCGGCAACCGGCCCGCTTCATTAGGACCATCGTCTCGTAATCGAGATCGATCCTCGAGTTGGCCGTCCAGGGAATGCGCAACCCCTTCGCGATGATCGCCTCGGCGAACTCGCGGCAGCGCTTCTTGTTCGCGGTCAGCGTATCGTCCTCGAAGAAGATCGAGCAGGCCTCGGGGAACTCTCGCGTCACGTATTCCATTTCCCGCAGGACATCGTCGATGCTGCGGAACCGGTAGCGACGGCCGCTGAATGCCTGAGGGTATACGCAGAAGCTGCATCGGAAGGGACATCCACGGCTCGTCACGAGCGTGATCATGGGATAAAGCGCCAGGGGGTTGAAGTAGTGCCGAGCCTCCAGGTGTCGTTTGTAGACCGGACTCACCCACGGCAGCGAGTCGAGATCCTCGACGAGCGGCCGATCGGGAGAGTGCTCCACCCTACCCTCCCGGCGATAGGAGAGGCCCAGAATCTCTCCGACGCTCTCCGGACCGAGGCCCCGGCCGCCGGCATCTTGTATCCGCGAGGCAAGCTCTGTCACCGTGAGCTCATACTCCCGACGAGCGACCGCGTCGACCGCGCCGCCCGCGGCAAGCAGTGTCTCCTCCGGAAGAGCGGAGACGTGGGTGCCCACCAGCACGATGAACACGCCCGGCAGGGCCTCCTTGAGCGCCGCCGCGACCTCCAGGTCGTTTGCGATGCTCGGAGTGCTGGTGTCCATCACGACGAGGCGAGGGTCGAGGCTCGTGGCCTTCGTGAGCACCGAACCCAGTTCGTGGCCTTGCGCGGGGGCGTCGATGAACAACACGTCATGCCCTTCCCGCTCGAGGGCGCCCACGCAGAAAGAGAGCCACATCGGGAAGTACAGCGTTCCGCTCTTCGTGACGGCGGGACTGCGTTGGGACCGTGAGAACTTGGCCAGAAAGGGCGGGTTGAGGACCAGGACGTTCAAACCATCATCTCCCATTCCGATCGGAGCCGGAGGAACCGCCGTAGAGGCTTCGAATCCTGGCGTCGTACTGACGCAGTTGCTCCCGAAAGAATCCGAGTTCGCCTAGGAACCGTATGGCGCGCCGCGGGCAGGCTGAGTAACAGTAGAGGCAACGGATGCAGCCGTCGTCCTCACGGACTTCAGTCTTGGGCAGATCGAGTTCCATCGGACACACCCGAGCGCAGACGCCGCATCCGTCGCAGACGCTCCCGTCGACGGAGAGGCCCTGGCACGCGGAGTCTTCGTGGCAGAAGACGTCTTGACGCAGCCCCGTCAGAAAGAGCAGGTGGCCGAACCAGCCGGTGGAGGCGAGCCATGAAAAGAATCTCGTGTTGCGCACCATGAGAAAGTACTTCTGTCGCCTGGGGCTGTGGATGAAGCCTGCGAGAGCACCCGCCACCGGTGGAGCGAAGGGACGGGAGGCGACGTCCAGTTCCAGGCTTGCCACAAAGGCACGGTGCTCATCGGTGAGGAGCCCCGCAGCCTCGGCTGCCCGCAGGGTACCCACCTTCCCGGGTTCGAAGCGCGCGAGCTTTGCCGCCGCGAGATCGAGCAGAAGGGGATCCGTCCCCACGAGCACCTGGTCGAGCCGCACCGGCGTGCCTCGCGTGGGGCCGAGCCCTTCCATCGCAATCAGCGCGTCCACCACGTGGAGGTGAGGCTTCAGTACTTCATTCAGGCGAAGGATGTTCGCCGAGAGAGAGAGATGCGTCTTCTTCTTGTTTTCCTGTCCGAGCAGGCAGCCCATCATGTTCTTCAGGCATACGCTCATCCCCATCTCGAAGTGGGTCTTCAGCTTCGGGACGTTGATGAACAGGTCCGCCTCGACGCACTCCCGGGCGACGTAGGCCGTGACGTCTCCGAACGGCACCGGGTATGGCTCGGCGTAGTTGAGGTCGAGAAGTTCGACCCCGAGCCGTCGAGCGAAGCGCCCCACCGCGAGCCGTTCCATTACGCTGATACGATTTCGGTAGAACCCGCTGTTCGTCCCTTCGGCAATGGCGATTCGGTGGTATCCGAACTCGCGCAGCACGAGGACGAGCGCGGCCAGGAGGCGCAGGTCGGTCGTGTTGCCCGTGAGGGCGTTCATGTTGCTGTTGAAGTTGGGCTTCAGGACGACCCGGGCGCCGGGGGACGAGGGCAGGAGTGCTCGGTAGCCGTCCAGGACGGAGCGGAGGCCTTGCCTCAGCTCGGCAGCGGAAGAGGCGTGGAAGGAGTCGAAACGAAAGCTCATGGATCCTCGTCGCGGGCCGGAGCTCCCGGGCGGGGGCTGGGCTGACACCGTCCAAATACGGGCAATCACATGACTATAGGCTGGGCCTGTTCCAGGACACAACATCGAAAGAGCGAGGTCAGTCGAATCCCCGCGGGAGAAGGCGAGGTCCCTCCCCATGGCCCACTTGATAGAAGCGGCCCGCGCGGCTTATGGCGGCTCAATCGTACTCAGTACCAACGTGAACGCCCGCGAGAGCGGGTGAGAGGGATGCGGGTGGGAGGGATTGCTTCGCTGCAGCGCGATCCTGTATATTTCGTGAACTATGCGTCCGTATTCGGCGTCCCCGCGGACCAAGCGGGCAGATTGATGATGGCCATCCACGAGCCTCCCGACGACCGGTCCCAGCCTGGCGGGTACGCCGAAGAGCCGTTCTTCTTCGAGAGCGCCGTCCACCGGCTCTTCGGGGTACTTCACTCTCCGCACCGGGCCGGGCAGCCCCTCCCCATCCCGCCCCGCGGCGTCGTCCTCTGCAGCCCTCTGGCCGAGGAGAAGGGAATCGCTCACCGGCCGCTGGTCCTCTTCGCTCGGTTCCTCGCCTCCCACGGTTTTCACGTGTTTCGGTTCGATTATCGCGGCACCGGTGACAGCCAGGGGGATTTTGAGGAGACCACTCTCAGCGCCTGCCTTACCGACACCGCTCGAGCGGTCCAGGTGCTCCGGGAGCGGGCCGGGGTCGAACGGCCCATGCTTCTCGGGCTTCGGCTCGGCGGAACCGTGGCGGCACTCGCCGCGGGAGCCGATCCGAGCCTCGGTCCGGTGGTTCTCTGGGAGCCGGTCACCGACCCCCGTTCATACTACGATCAGTTCTTCCGCATGGCCGTCGTCGCCGAGCAGTTACGCACCGGCGGGGCGGGCCGCACCCGCGAAGACCTCGCCCGGGATCTCGCCGATGGTCGCGCCGTGGACGTGCTCGGGTTCATTCTCGGAGCCCAGGCGTATCGGGAGTTTTCGGGGGTGGAACTCATCCCGGAGCGCCTCGGCGCGGGCCCGACTCTCGTCCTCGGCCTTGGCCGCTCCCCCAAGCCTCGGCCTGAGCTCGAGGCGTTAGCCGAGGCCCACCGCAGACGCGGCGGAGCCGCCGAGGTGATTCAAGTACCGGAGCGGCCTTTCTGGGGGGATCCCAACAACGCCGTCCGGGAGATCGCCTCCTGGTGGGGACACGAGGGACTCTTCGGACGAACCCTCGCCTGGTTCGAGGCGGCTGTTTGATGCCCGGCGGCACAGAGCGCGCCGTGCGGTTTCGCATCGGCGCAGACCAGCTGATCGGTATCCTTCACGAGCCTACGGCCGAGAGCGCGAGAGGTACGGGGGTTGTGTTCGCGACGGGTGGAATCCGCACCCGGATCGGACCCTACGGTCAGTACCTTCGTTACGCCCGAGAACTCTGCCGCCAGGGCTTCCACTGCCTGCGGGTCGACGCGCCCGGCGTGGGCGACAGCGAGGGCGAGTTCCACGACCTGCTGGAGTACTGGCAGGGAACCGTGGAGAACTGCGAGCTCTCGAACCGCCTCGTGGACTTCCTCGTAGAACAGACCGGCGTGCAGCGGATCGGCGTGCTCGGGCTGTGTGGTGGAGCGGTCAACGCGTTCATCGCCGGGGGCGAATCCCCACGTGTAAGTTTCGCGGTCGTAATCTCTCTTCCGGTAGAGATGCCGGGTGGAGCCTTTCCCGAGGGGGCAAGCGTCTATCAGGAGTTCGCAGGCCGGCACTCGATCGCGGGTCGGCTGGAGGAGGCGTTCCCGCGCTACCGGCTCCCGGACCGTCGTGCCCTCTTTCTCTTCGGCGATCAGGACCCCTTCTACAGCGGCTTTATGGGTCGCTACAGCGGGCTTTTCGAGGACTCCGGAGGCGTGGCTTCACCGTTTACCCTTTCGGTCGTGCCTGGCGCGGATCGCGTCTTCGCGGGACAGGCCTGGCAAGAGGCGGCGTGCCGCGCGTTCACGGAATGGCTGCTCGACCAGGAAGATCGCGGGGTTCATGAATAGGGTCGTCGTAACCGGAGTCGGGATCGCATGTCCCGTCGGCATCGGCGTGGGAGAGCTCTGCCGGGCGCTGCTCGAAAAACGCACGGGGACCGTCTTTGTGCCGGAGATGAAGACAGCGGGCTTTCAATGCTGCGTCTACGGGGCACTGCCGCCGCTGGATACGGGGGGGCTGCCGAAGAGATGCCTCCAAACGATGGCCGACGTGGCGAAACTCGCCGCCGTGGCCGCCTCGGAGGCGATCTTGGACGCGGGGCTTGCGCCCGAGCACCTCGAAACAGAACGGGCGGCGGTGGTCGTCGGGACGGGGGCAGGCGGAATCTCGGACACGACTCGGACGGAACGCCTGATCCGCGCAGGCGGCCGCCTGTCCACGGCGGGGGGGGTCGGGACCGTGCGGATCATGAGTTGCACCGCGAGCGCGAACTTAGCGGCCTTGTGGGGCGCGCGGGGGAGGGTGCAGTCCGTCTCATCGGCTTGCTGCACCGGTCCGGACTCGATCGGTTTTGCCGCCGAGCTTCTCAGAAGAGGCGTGGCCGACGTTTGCCTTGCCGGCGCCGCCGAACAGGACTTGTGGCCGCACATCGGCGCTTGGTTCGAGAACACCGGCGAGATGCCGAAGCAGTGGAATGACCGGCCGGGCGAGGCGTGCCGGCCATACGACCGCGACCGGCAAGGTTTCGTGCTCGGGTCGGGGACCGGTATCCTGGTGCTCGAGACGTACGACCACGCTCGGCGCAGAGGGGCGCGCGTTCGGGCGGAGCTCCTCGGCTACGGCTCGGCGAACGACGGCGAGGACCTGTGGCGACCGAACGGCCGTGGGCTCAGGAGCGCGGTTATCCAGGCCATGGCCCAAGCATCGGCGGTGGGCGTCTCGGAGATCGATTACGTGAACACGCATGGTACCGGCACTCAGGTCGGTGACCGCGTGGAGGTCGACGTCTTCTCCTCCCTCTTCGGAATGGCTCCATGGGTAGGCTCAACCAAGGGCTTCATGGGGCACGCCATGAGCGCCACCGGAGCGATGGAAGCAGTGATCACCGTGCTTGCTCTATCTGAAAGCTTCGTTCCACCCACCGCCAACCTGGACAACGTCGCCCCCGAGTGCCGGGGAGTCAGACACGTCTTCGAGCCGCAACGTCAGCCGCTACGGGCCGCCATGACTACCAATTCGGGGCTCGGCGGCACGAATGCGTGCCTCGTCTTCGGCCAGGCCTGAGAGACTGAGATGCGCAGAGTAGTCGTCGCCGGCATGGGAGTCGTATCCTCGATAGGGAACTCGCTCGCTGAAGTCTCCGAATCCCTTCGGGCCGGCCGCTCGGGAGTGGAGTTCCTCCCGGAGCGCAAAGAAATGGGCTTCCGCAGCGGCCTCGCCGGGACGCTGAAATCTCCGCCCGACCCTGACGTCCCGAAACGAAACCTTCGGCAAATGGGCGCGAGCTCGCTGCTGGCCGTGCCCGCGGTCCGGGAGGCGCTCGCCGACGCCGGGCTCTCCGAGGCAGACGTCAAGAACGAACGGACCGGGATCGTCATCGGCACCTGTTCGAACATGCTCGACATTTTTCAACAATGTCACGCTTTTCGGCACGAGAAGAAGAACCTCGGCGGCAATGCCCTCCAGCGGACGATGGCTTCCTCGGTGTCGGCCAACCTTTCGGTGTTGTTCGGCACCCGCGGTCATTGCCTGGCGGTAAGCGCGGCGTGCGCCTCCGGAGCGCTCGCGATCCTCCAGGGTGGCCAGGCGATCCGCTGGGGACTCCAGGACAGGATGATCTGCGCGGGCGTCCAGGAGAGCTCGTGGGCTTTCGACTGCAACTTCGACGCGTTGCGGGCCTTCTCCCTGCGAGAGAGTGAGCCGGCCCGAGCCTCCCGACCCTTCGATAAGGACCGCGACGGGCTCGTCCCTTCGTCCGGGTGCGGAGTCGTCGTCCTGGAGGAGGAGGAGTCCGCGCGAAAGAGAGGGGCGAGGATCCACGCCGAGCTCGCAGGATGGGCCACGAACTCCGACGGCTTCGACATGACCATTCCTTCCGGGCAGGGCGGTCAACGCTGCCTCGAGCTCGCCCTGGCAGATGCCGGGAAAGACTCGGGCGACGTAGACTACGTCCACGCCCACGCAACCTCGACCCTCGTCGGTGACGCCCAGGAGGCTAAGACGATTCGAAGCCTTCTCGGTGACAAGCCGTGGGTCAGCTCGACCAAGTCGATGACCGGACCCGAGCTTGCCGCTGCCGGAGCCACCGGGGTCGTGTACACCCTGCTGATGATGCGCGACGGGTTTGTCGCCCCCTCCATCAACCTCGACAACATCGATCCGGAGTGTGCGGGGATTCGCCTCGCGGCCAACACGGCAGTTGAGACTTCGATTCGGGTGGCCGTCTCGAACTCCTTCGGCTTCGGCGGTGTGAACACATGCCTGGTCCTCGCCAAAACTGAGCTGACTCGGCCGGATCGCGGGTAGCGCCCCTCGTCTCGCCGCAAAGCCCCCCGTGTGGAACTCGCCGGTTTCGGGTATCATGTCGCACTTCGTGGGTGCCGGGTCGCCGGAAAGGCTCCGGCTACGACTCGGATTTAGGGACCGGCGGGCGCTCGTTCCGGGAACGCCTGTGGAAAGGAAGAGGGCGTGCGTCGGGTTGTGGTGACCGGGTTCGGGATCATATCCTCGATCGGCAACGGTGTACGCGAAGTCACTGAGGCGCTCCGCGACGGACGCTCCGGCCTCCAGACCGTGAGTGAGTTGGCTGCGGCCGGCTTTCGTTCCTCCGTGTACGCGCCGATCAGAGAGCTCGACACCGCTCGTGTACGAAAGCGAGCGCGTCAAACCATGTCCGCGGCGGCTCTCCAGGCAGTTCTCGCCGCCGAGGAAGCCATCGGTATTGCGGGCCTGGAGACGGCGGACCTGCAGGACGACCGTTGCGGCGTCCTAATAGGCGCGGCTCTCGGTGGCGTAGGGGAAGTCTTTGGTTGCGAGCTGGCCATCCAGGAGCAGCACGCCCCCTCACGGGCCGGCGCCAACGGGTTGTTACGGATGATGAGCTCGACCGCTTCTGCCAACGTGGCGAACTATTGGGGGGTGCGGGGTAGGACGATATCCGTCGCTTCTTCATCCGCCACCGGCGCGGACAATATCGGCCACGCATTCGAGCTCGTGCGTTGGGGCCTCCAGGACGTAGTGCTTTGCGGGGGAACCGAAGAAGACTGCTGGAAGCAGGTGGGGGCCTACATGGAGAACTCCGGGGCCGTAGCGCGCGGTTCGGACCAGCGGCCGTCTGCCGCCTGCCGGCCCTATGAGCGTGACCGCTCAGGCACGGTCCTCTCGTCCGGCGCGGGGGTGCTCGTGCTGGAGGACCTCGAGCGGGCCCGGCGCCGCGGAGCCGGAATCATTGCGGAGGTGGTGGGCTACGGCTCGGCCAACGAAGCAGTTCCCGGTCTCTTTCGACTGTCGGCCGCCTGCGTCGAACGGGCAGCACGGGAGGCTCTGGCCCAAGCCACGGCGCTCCACGTGGCCGGCGTCGACTACGTCAACGGTCATGCCACCGGCACCAGGCTAGGGGATGAGATCGAGGTCCAGGCGCTCCGGCGGGTTTTCGGTTCCGATGCGCCACTCCTGTCGAGCACGAAGGGTCAGACGGGCCACGGAATGAGTGCTGCCGGCGCGCAGGAGGCGGTATACAGTCTGCTCATGCTTGCCGAGGGCTTCGTGGCTCCCACGATGAACCTCGAGAACGTGGCTCCCGAGTGCGACGGAGTGCCCCACGTGCGGGAAGTCCTGGAGCGCAGGCTCGATGCCGTGATGAGCCTGAGCTCGGGACTCGGCGGAAACGCCAGCTCCCTGATCTTTGCTCGACCCGTGTAGCGCTGCTCGCGGCCACGCGGGCCGGTGCAATGACTCCCCATGAGGAAGGAGAAGAAGGCATGTCCGTAGCGGCGAAGGTGAAAGAGATCATCCTCGAGATCCTCGATGTAAACGAGGCGGAAATCATCCCGGCCGCCGACCTGCGCAAGGATCTCCACGCGAGCTCGGTTGACCTGGTGGAGATCATCGCGGCGGTGGAGAACGCGTTCGACGTCACCATCTCTGACGAAGAAGCTCCGTCGCTCCGGACCGTTCAGGCAATCTGCGACTTCATCCAGGTTAAGACCGCCTGATCGGCTGGAGCACTGATGGAACGTCAGATGAAGGCGGTCGTATTCGAGCGGCACGGCGGCCCGGAGGTGCTCGAATACCGAGGCGTGCCCGTTCCGCAGGTCGGGCCGGGCGAGGTCCTTCTGCGGGTCCGCGCGGCCGCCGTGAACTACAACGACATCTGGGCGCGCCGCGGCCTCCCGGGCATGGATTTCATCCTGCCGCACATCTCCGGGACGGACGCGGCAGGAGAGGTAGCCGAGATCGGCCCGCAGGTACGGGGGATCGAAGTGGGCGCGCCGGTCGTCGTCCTCGGTTTCTTCTCGTGCAATGCCTGCCCCGAGTGCGTGCGCGGCGATCCTGTTCTCTGCCCCGATCACCGGATCTGGGGATTCCACACCGGCCCCCTCGACGGTGCGCAGGGCGAGTTCGCCCGGGTCCCCGCCTCGAGCCTCTTTCCCAAGCCCGACCGGCTCACGTGGGAGGAGGCCGGCTCGTTCGCGATGAACCTCGCAACCTCATGGCGAATGCTGGTCAGCCGCGCCAACATCCGCCCCGGGGACTTCGTGCTCGTCTGGGGAGCCACGGGAGGGATCGGCTCCCTCGCTCTTCAGATCTGCCGGTTGTACAACGCGCGCGCGATCGCCGTCGTCGGTGACCAGGGAAAGGGGGCCTTGGCCCGCGAGCTTGGCGCCGAGTTCGTGATCGACAGGAGCCACCAGAGTGTGCTGCGCGAGGTGAGCAAGGCGACCGGCCGCAGGGGCGTCGACATCGTCTTTGAGCATACCGGCGCAGCCACATGGGAGACTAGCGTCCACGCGCTGCGCGCGGGAGGGACCCTCGTCACCTGTGGCGCCACGACGGGCTTCAAGGCACCTCTGGACATCCGCTTCCTCTGGAACAAGCAGCAGCGTTACCTCGGCTGCCACTGCGGGAGCGCCGCCGAGTTTGCTGACGCGCTCCGGTTCGTGGAGCGCGGGCTGATTCGTCCGGTCGTTTCCGAGGCTCTCCCGCTCGCGGATGCCGCTCGGGCCCAGGAAATGGTGGAGCGGGGCGAAGTGCGGGGCAAAGTCGTCCTGGTGCCGTGAGGGAGACCCGTGACGAGCTTGGACAAGAGTTTCTACGAAGACTGCCGGGTGGGCGATCGGGTCCTGTCGCCGGGTCGCACGATCACGGAAGGCGACGTGGTCTCCTTCGCGGCGCTCACCGGGGACTGGAACGCCATCCATACCAACGCAGAGATCGCTGCCGCCGGCCCTTTCGGCGCCCGGATAGCCCACGGCATGTTCATCCTCGCTCTGGCGATCTCGCTCCCCTTCCGCCCGAACTGGAACGCTCTGATCCCGGGCTCTTTGATCGCGCTCTCCGGGGTCGATAAGGTCCGCTTCCTGGCACCGGTGAAACTCGGTGACACGGTCTGCTCGGAAGGCGAGATCGCGGAGATGCAAACGCTCGATCCCGGCACCGGATTGCTCTCGGTCCGATACACCGTGCGCAATCAGCGCGGCGAAGAGGTCCTCGCATGCCGGGTCAAGGCGGTCGTTGGCCGGCGGCCGCAGGGGACACCGGGCGCAGAGTCATGAACGAACGGCCCCTGGCACTGGTGACCGGCGCCACCCGGGGAATCGGGCGGGCCATCGCGCTTCAACTCGCCCACGACGGGTTTCGGGTGGCGTTGAACTATCGTCCTCCCCACGGCGAGGAGCGGGCCCGGGAACTTCAGCAGGCCGTGGAGGCCGATGGCGGCGAAGCCCTGCTCTGCCCGTTCGACGTCACGAACTCGGCGGATATGGAGGCGGCGGTCCGGTCGCTGGCCCGAGAGGTGGGCACAATCGAGGTCCTGGTGAACAACGCGGGGATCGTCACGGACAAGCCTCTGGTTCGCCTCACCGACGACGACTGGGCGCAGGTGATCACGACGAACCTTCGGGGCACGGTCTTCTGCACCCGAGCAGTGCTCAGGACGTGGGCAGGCAGGCGCAAGGGAAGTCGTGTGGTCAACCTGACCAGCGTCCTCGGCGAGCGCGGCAACGCCTATGAGACGGCATACTGCAGTTCCAAGGCCGGCATTATCGGGTTTACCCGCTCTCTTGCGCGGGAACTCGCCCCCTCCGCCGTTACGGTCAATGCAGTGTCGCCCGGCTGGATCATCACTGAAGCCACCGCTCGGTATCCCGTCGAGAGCGTGCTCCCGCTCATACCTCTGGGGCGCGCTGGGAAGCCTGAGGAGGTCGCGCAGGTGGTGGCGTTTCTGGCGTCGCCCGCTGCCGGCTACATTACCGGGCAGGTGCTCCGGGTGAACGGCGGCCTTTTGATGTGAGCACCTACTCCGCGCGCAGGACGCATCATGCTCTGATCGAGCCGCGCGGCCCGAGCGTTCCCTGCTTGGTGCAGGGAGAGGGTCCGGCCTTGCTTCTGATCCCCGGGCTCGCCGCGGGCTCCCACTCCTGGGGTGTCCTGCTTACGGAGCTCCGGCGTCGGTTCCGCTGCCTCCTGGTAGACCATCGAGTCACGGAGGGAAACGGCGCCCCAGATGCGCCATGCACGACCGCGGAGATGGCGGCCGACTGCCTCGGAGCGCTCGATGCCCTAGGCGTGGACCGCGCCCACGTGCTCGGTTTTTCGCTCGGCGGAATGATTGCACAGGAACTGGCGCTGGCGCACCCGGACCGCATCGGGCGCATGGTGCTCGCGAACACAGGGGCCACGCTCGAAGGGCCGAGCCGTGAACACGTTCGGCGACTGAGGACGCTGGCGCAAGAGGGCCGCATAGCCGCCTTCGTGGAAAGTCTCCTCGAGCGCTCGTTCAGTGAGCCGTACCGGCGCGAGAATGGCCGAATGGTGGCGCTCTTCGGACTGACACTGTCCGCCTCCATACCGCCGGCCTCGGCCGTCCTGCGGCAGATCGAGGCACTCGAGACCCACGATACTCGGACGCGCGCATGTGGCATTCGCGCGCCCGTTCTCGTGCTCTCAAGCGGTGACGACGTGCTCACTCCTCCGCAGGCGGGCCGCGACCTCTCGCGGCGAATTCCGGCGGCGGCATTCCAGCTGCTCCCGGCAGTCGGCCATGCGGCGTTCATCGAGTCAACGGAGGACTTCCTGAATGCCGTCCTTACGCACCTTGACGGCGAATGCCCCACGGGCTCCAGAGGACGAGCTTTGCCGCACACTGCCGGAGGACAGGAATGGAGAACCAGCTAGAGGCTGAGATCCGAGACTTCATCCAGTTGGAGCTACTCTTCGACCGCAAGGGTGTTCGAGTCGGGTTCGACGACCGCCTGCTCGAAAGTAAGATCATCGACTCGATGGCTGTGGTGCAACTCGTCTCCCACCTCGAGGAGAACTATGGCGTCTCCATCGACGACGAGGAGCTCACCCTCGATAATTTTCAGACGATCCGGCAAATCGCGGGTCTGGTCCGCCGCAAGCTTTCGCCCCGGTCCTGATGCGTCGCGCCCGCGAGCACAACACCTTGGAGGAGGCTTTTTTCGCCCCGATGGGCGCGGAGCACCTCTACGCGATGGTCCACTTGCCCGAAGTGCGCCGACGGGGCCCTCTGGGCTTCGTCTTCTGCCCGCCCTTCGCCGACGAGGCTTTTCGAACCCACCGGGAGCTGGTGGTCTTCGCGCGACGCCTCGCCGCTGAAGGCTGCCCGGTACTTCGCTTCGACTACCGGGGGTGCGGCGAGAGCACTGGCGAGTTCGAAACCTTTTCTCTCGCCGATTGGACCGCTGATGTCCGCCGGGCCATCGACCTCCTCTCCGAGCGGGCGCAGGTCCAAGCTGTCGCCCTGCTCGGACTGCGCTTCGGCGCAGGTCTCGCCGCTTCGGTGGCAGGCCAGGATCCCCGGGTCGTCGCCTTGGCCCTTTGGGCTCCGATCGTCGATGGTGCGGCCTACTTTCAGTTCCTGCTCCAGTCCCAGATGGCTCACGAGCTCGGGAACTTCGGAAAGGTCACCACCCGCCGCGCCGACGCGGTGAAAACGCTCCAAGCCGGCGGCACGTTCGACCTGATGGCGTACCGGGTAACGGCAGCCCTCTATCGGGAGCTGATCGCCTTCGACCCTTGGGAGGCCGAGACGCGCCGTCCAGCCCACGCGCTCATTCTCTCGGTCGAGGGGGATCGAACCCGCTCCCAGGAACTCAAAGCCCTGCCGGATCGCTACCCCGGATGCGTTCACACGCTCGTCAAGGAGAAACACTTCTGGTTCGACAAGGTCTATCAGAACCCGCGCAACCTCTATGATCACACCCTTCGTTGGGTCGGGTCTCTTCCGCGCACCGGAACCTTGCTTCCTGATTGAATCGGCTACCCCAACCGCTCTCGAGAGCCATGCAGAAGACCCAGAGCACAGCTCACCGGCACACAGTTGTTGTCATCGGCCTTGACGGCGCCACTTTCGACCTGGTGAAGCCGTGGTTTGCCGAGGGGAAGCTTCCCGCGTTGCGCAGCTTGCTCGAAGGCGGCACCCATGGCACCCTCCTCTCCACGATCCCACCGCTCAGTCCGCAGGCGTGGACCTCGTTTCTAACGGGGAAGAACCCGGGCAAGCACGGGATCTTCGAGTTCACGGACTTCGCGCCTCAGAGCTACGACATCCGCTTCAACAACGCCGCCTCGCGCCGTGGCCGGAGCCTTTGGCGGATCCTGAGCGACCACGGCCGCAAAGTGTGCGTCGTAAACGTCCCCATGACCTATCCGCCCGAGCCGGTGAACGGGTTCCTCGTCTCCGGGTTCGAAGCTCCCGGGGTGCACGTGACCTTCACTCATCCCGCCGACCTCTATGCCCGAATCCGGGCCGACGTCGGCGAGTACGACATCCACGGCGACTACTGGACGACCCGAGGGCCCGACTTCTACGTGCAGAAGACCCTCGACACCATCGACAACCACGCGGGCGTGGTGAAGTACCTCCTCCGCCAGGACCGTTTCGACTTCGTGATGCCGGTCTTCTGCTCGGTCGATCGGATCCAGCACTTCTGCTGGAAGTACGCCGATCCGACTCACCCCCGCCACGACCCGGTCGAAGCCGAAAAGTATGGCGACGCGATCTACCGCGTCTATGAGCGCTCGGACAGATACCTCCAGGAGTACCTGGACGCCATTCCGGGCGAGAAGACCGTTCTCGTAATGTCGGATCACGGCGCGGGGCCGTACTACAAGGTCGTCTTCATCGACCGGTGGCTCGAACAGCAGGGGCTCCTCGCCTATCGCAACCGGCGCGAAGCGGGGATTCTGGGCCGAGCTGGGGCACTGGCACAGAGCGTTCTGAAGAGGGCCTACCTGGAGTTGCGGCGCCGACTGCCCCAATGGGCCAAGGACTGGCTCAAGGGGAAGCTGCCGGGCATCCGGCGGCGTCTCGAGTCGCACCTGATCCTCTCCGACATTGACTGGAGCCGAACGCGGGTATTCTCGATGGGCGTGGAGACCACCCTCCTCTATGTGAACGCAAAGGGGCGGTTTCCCCTCGGCACGGTCGAGCCCGGAGTGGAGTACGAAAGGCTGCGCGCGCAGGTGATTGAAGGACTAATGGCGCTGCGGGACCCGGACACCGCCGAGCCCATGGTCGAGGCCGTGTACCGGCGGGAAGAGATCTACGAGGGCGAATGCCTTCCGCAGGCGCCCGACCTCATCGTGGTCTGGCGAAACTACGAGTACATCACGCGGCGGCAGTATGCCCCCGGAGACCAACGTGGCGAAGAACTCGTCACCTCGGAGCTCAAGGTAGGCGAGGTAGGAGAGCTCATGTCGCTCGAGCAGACCGGCTCTCACCGCCCCAACGGGATCCTGATCGTCAACGGACCCGGAATCCGGAAGGGAGCGGAGATCGAGGGCGCCCGGATCATCGATCTTGCGCCGACGATCCTTCACCTGATGGGCTTTCCGGTTCCCGACGACATGGACGGTCGCGTGCTCTCCGAGATCTTCGAAGAACCCGGCCGTGAGGTGCGCCGCTGCGCCGGTGAAGGGGGCGGGGAGCAGGGACCGCCGGGCGACTACTCAGGGGAGGACGCTCGGTTGGTCGAGCAACGCCTCCGGGACCTCGGGTATCTTTGACCCGCAGCGCCCCCATACCCGTACTCCTCCTCAGTCCCTGG
>JACRCS010000399.1 GCA_016218905.1 Deltaproteobacteria bacterium | reverse complement strand
CGAGGTGGTCCTCGGCCTCGGCTTCATGCTCATGGGCGAGAACAGCCACGAGGTGACGAGCCGCCTCAAGGTGCGGCTCGAGGAGATCCGGAAGAGCCTCCCGAAGGGCATCGAGGTGACGACCGTCTACGACCGGACGTCGCTCGTCGACCACGTCCTTCAGACCGTGAAGACGAACCTGCTCGAGGGTGCGCTGCTCGTCATCGCGGTCCTCTTCGCCTTCCTCGGGAACGTCCGCGCCGGGCTGATCGTGGCGTCCGCCATCCCGCTCTCGATGCTTTTCGCGAGCAACCTCATGCTCCGCTTCGGGGTCGCCGGAAGCCTCATGAGCCTCGGCGCGATCGACTTCGGCCTCGTGGTCGACAGCTCGGTCATCCAGATCGAGAACGTCATGCGACGCCTTTCGGAAGACAGGAGCGGGGCCAGAAGGCTCGAGATCGTCCGAGACGCCGTGGTCGAGGTCCGAAAGCCGACCATGTTCGGCGAGCTCATCATCGCCATCGTCTACCTGCCCATCCTGACGCTTCAGGGCATCGAGGGGAAGATGTTCCGGCCGATGGCGCTCACGGTCGTCTTCGCCCTCGCGGGCGCGATGCTGATGTCGCTCACGCTGATTCCCGTCCTGGCGAGCCTGGGCCTGCCGCGCCGGGTCTCCTATCGCGAGAACGCGCTGGTCCGGTGGATCCAGCGCGGATACCGCCCCGTTCTGGGGTTCGCTCTGCGCCGGCCCTGGGTCGTCGTCGCAGCAGCTCTCTTCGTTCTCGCCAACGCCGCCTTCCTGGCGACGCGCCTGGGCTCGGAGTTCATCCCCCGGCTGCGAGAGGGCTCGCTGGTCATCAACACCGTGAGGCTCGCGGGCGTCTCCCTCGAGGAATCCGTGCGGTACGGCATCCAGATCGAGCGGGCGATCCTGGAGAAGTTCCCGGATGAGGTCGAACGCGTCTGGACACGTTCCGGGAGCGCGGAGATCACGACCGACCCGATGGGCGTAGAGCTCTCGGACGTCTTCATCACGCTGAAGCCGCGCGAGCAGTGGAAGCGCGCGTCCACGCAGGACGATCTGGTCCGCACGATGTCGGTGGAGCTGTCGAGCCTTCCCGGCATGCGCATGATCTTCACCCAGCCGATCGAGATGCGTGTCAACGAGATGATCGCGGGGATCCGCGGCGACGTCGGCGTGAAGATCTTCGGGGATGACTTCGAGACGCTCCGGGCGAAGGCACGGGAGGTGGAGGCGGTTCTCAAGCGCGTGCCCGGCGCGGCCGACGTCGTCACGGAACAGATCACCGGCCAGCCCGTGCTCGCGATCCAGGCCGATCGCAAGGCGATCGCCCGCCACGGCATTCCGGTGCAGGAAGTGCTCGGGGTCGTCGAAGCGCTCGGCACCCGGGAGACGGGAGCGCTCCAGGACGGCGAGATGCGATTTCCCATTGCCCTCCGAATCGACGACCAGTACCGGACGGATGCCGAAGCGGTCGGGCGAATCCCCGTGACCGGCGCCAACGGCGACCGTATTCCCCTGAGCCGCCTCGCGAAGATCGAGACCGTCGGGGGGCCGTCGACGATCAACCGCGAGTGGGGCAAGCGGAGGGTCGTGGTCCAGGCCAACGTCCGCGGACGGGACGTCGGCAGCTTCGTCGCCGAGGCGCAGCGGGCCATCGCCGCCGCGGTCGAGCTCCCTGCCGGCACCTACATCCGGTTCGGCGGGCAGTTCGAGCACCTCGAGAGCGCCCGGACGCGGCTCATGATCATCGTCCCCGTCTCGCTGGCGCTGGTCTTCGCTCTCCTCTACTTCACCTATCGCCGCGTGCTCGACGCCGTTCGCGTCTTCACCGGGGTTCCCTTCGCGGCCGTGGGCGGGATCATCGCGCTCTGGCTCCGTGACATGCCGTTCAGCATCTCGGCCGGCGTCGGGTTCGTCGCGCTCTCGGGTGTCTCCGTGCTCGGAGACATGGTCCTCGTGTCGACCGTGCGGCAGCACCTCGCCCGGGGCACGTCGCTCATCGAGGCCATCCAGACCGCGGCCGTCAGCAGGCTGCGTCCGGTGCTCATGACGGCTCTCGTGGCGAGCCTGGGCTTCCTGCCCATGGCGCTCAACACCGGGTTCGGCGCCGAGGTGCAGCGGCCGCTCGCGACCGTGGTCATCGGAGGCGTCCTTTCCTCCACACTCCTTACCCTGGTCGTCCTCCCCATCCTCTACAGCCTCAAGCGCACCAGGCCGACGTTCGAAGCCGCCGGGAGCCCCGCTACGGACCCGAACGTCCTCGTCCCGCGGCCCTTTCTTCCGGCGACGAAGTGAGGACGGGATCTCCTGGGGAGCCCGGCTCCGGTTGGAGGGGGCGCTGAGCGGGGCGAGGGAGCCCGGCCTCGAGGCGAGTGAGGAGTGACGAGAATGCGGTCGTGCGATCACCACAGTCCGCTTTGAGATCGACCAAGCCGCGCAGGATGTCGCCGTCTTTCGCCATGCCCCGCGCCCGCCGAAAGGAGCAGCGGCCACCGGATGCGGGCGTTCGGAGAACGCCGGGCGTCCGCGGCCGCATCGTCACATGGACCAGCAAGATGGCTCTCGCTTCTCTTCTGCTCGGCCCGGCGACGAGGGCGGGGGCGGGTGAGGTCGTCTACGGCCTGACCTCCGAGGTAGCGAGCGGAACGTACGGGCTGTCCGAGCGCACCGTGACCGTTCTCGTCGAGCCCTTCGTAGGCCTGGCCGGCATCCGCTGGCGCGCCACGGCGTGGCTGCCGGTGACCTACCGTAGCACGCCGTTCGTCACGTACTCCGGCCATATGATGGTACCGACGGGTGGGCAGCGCTGGCACGAGGACGGGCACGAACCCCACCACGGACCGGGCGGTGACCACCAGGTGCCTCCGCCCTCGACGATCGAGTACCAGAGGGTTGGGTTCGCCGACCCGCTCCTTCGTGTCGACTGGTCTTTGCGCGCTCGAGGATGGGCTGCCGGCCTTGGGGCATTCGTTGCGATCAAGCCGCCTTTGGCGAACGAGAGCGAGGGGTTCAGCACCGGCGCGTGGGACGGCGGAGCTGGAATCGTCTTCGCACGACGGCTCGGTTCTACCGACATCTGGGGCGAGATCAGCTACTGGCGCCTCGGCGACACCGCGACCCTAGAGCTCGAGGACACCGTCGCGGCCAGTCTGCTGGTTCGGCTCCCGCTCTCGTGGCGATTCCTGGACGTGGCCGCGACCGCTCGTGCGTCGACTGCCGCCGTCTCTGACCCCGGAGCTCCGGTCGAGCTGGGTGTCGTGCTGACGCGCCCTGGGCGGTCCGGATTGCCCACGCTCGCGGTCCGCTTCGGCGTGACCAGCTCGTCTCCCGACGTCGTCGTGTCCCTCGCGTGGGCCTTCTCGAGGTAGCGTGCGTCGGAGGCGGCGTGCGGCGCACGGTCTG
>JACRCS010000414.1 GCA_016218905.1 Deltaproteobacteria bacterium | reverse complement strand
GAAATCCAGCGGATAGCAGGAACCGGGGACGCGATGTTGAATCCGTCGCGCCGCGAAGCCGCGACTCGAAGAGCCGGATGCGGTAGTCCCGCACGTCCGGATCTGTGGTAAGACCTCGCCGAACCCCGTCGTGACGGAACGCGATTGTGGAGATACAACCGCGTCAGGATGTCAGGTTGTGGCTTTGAAGTCGGCGGGGAGAGTGACGGAGCCCGGGGAGGCCAGAGCCTTGAGGACCACCGCGCGAAGGTACTGGGCGGGGTCGAGCTGCAGGGCCTTGGCGGTCTCGAAGATCGTGTAGAAGGTCGCCGCGACTTCTGTGCCTCGGCGAGAGCGCGATCCGTAGAAGTTCTTCCGTCCTACCACTGGCCCTCGAATCGCGCGCTCTGTGCCGTTGTTGTCCAGGGGTATCTTCGGATTCTCCAGGAACCGGACGAGGCCAGGCCACAAGCCCTGCATGTAGGCGATGGCCCGGCCCAACCCGCTCTGCCCAAGGGTTTTCAGGGCGAGGTCCTTTCCCCACTGCTCGATCCGTGCGATGAGAGGCCGCGACAGCCGGTCGCGGAACTCGGCACGCAGGGGCAGCTGCTCTTCTTCGCTGAGTTCCTTCGGGATCAGCCGCTCGACCGTGTACAGCTCGGCGATCAGGTCGAGGATCTCCTGGCAGGACGCCGGGGAGTTCTCGCGGATCTCCCAGAACTTACGACGCACATGCGCCCAGCAGTTCGCCAGCGTGAATGGAGCGGCACGGTCGTCGGCCAAGGCGGAATACGCCCCATAGCCGTCGGCGACGACGACTCCTCTGTACCCCTGCAACACGGCCCGTGCGGCTTCCTTGGAGCGGCTGTCGAGAATGCGAAAGGCCACACCCGCCGGCCCTCGAATGCACCAGGCGTACCAGCCGTCCCGGCCTTCGTTGCCCTTTCCCATGACCGGCCAGCGGGTCTCGTCGGCTCCGATGACTTCCGCCTGGAGGATCTCTCGGTGGATGGCCTCGTAGGTCGGCCGGGCCAGCCTGGCGAGCTGGTCGATCTGGTCCCAGAGGGTCTGCGAGGTCACGTTCAAGTTCTGGCGAAGCATGATCCGGACCTGGCGCTCGAGCGGGATGTGGTCCACGAACTTGTGGATGGCAACCGCCAGGGCGAAGTCGATCGAGTACCGCGCCCCGGGCTTGAGCTTCAGCGGTGCCGGTGCCGTTTCGATATGACCGTTGCACCGGCAGCGGTACTTCTTGCGCAGTATCCGGTGGATCTCGAACCGACGTTCGACGACGGTGACCTCTTCGCTCGTCTCGAACTGGCCCGGGATCTCGCAAAGGCCGAGCCCGCACTTCGGACAGGACATGTCGGGCTCGTCCAGGCTCAGGACCACGTCCTTGACGGGAAGCGAGAGCTGCTTGGTGGGGCCGTGTCCCTTCTGCGGCTCCTTGACCCGGGACTCGCCCTTGCTGCTCTTCGGCGCCTTCTCGGAGGAGTGGCCGAAGAGTGCCTGGTTGCGCAGCTCCAGGAGCTGACGCAGGTTTTCCAGTTCCATCTGGACCGCCTCGGCGCTACCGCCCTTAAGTCGGACCAGCTCCTCGGTGAGCTTTTCGACACGCTCGACGAGGCGGTCGTTCTCCCTCTCGAGTAGGAGGGCGACCTCCTTGAGAACCGCCACGTTGCTCTCGGAGCGGATGTCGATTGTCATGCCTTGTATAGATTAGCAATGTCGCCTCGTGTTGTCAACCTGGATGCCCCCTGTCCCAGGACGTACGGAGGCGGGCTGAGCGGGTAGCGGCCCACGAGCTCGGTGCCCTCGAGAAGCAGCTGCAGCTCGGCGAACGTCATCCTTACGGTATCGCCATGAGGAAGACGCCACGGAGCCGTGAAGGAGCCCCCCTCGAGCCGCTTTACCCAGACGCAGAGTCCCGTACCGTCCCAATGGAGCACTTTGGCCCGCTTGCGGTTGCGACCGACGAACACGAAGAGGTCTCCGCACAGGGGATCGCGGCCAAGCCGGTCAGTAACGATCGCGGCGAGGCCATCGAAGGACTTCCGCATATCGACAGGCTGCGCGTAGACCCAAACAGACACCTGTCGGGTGTTCCAGAACACGAGGTACCGCCGTCAGCCCAGTAGCTGCAGCAGACGGGCCGCGGCAGCCACGTCCAGACCCTCCAGACGAAAGCCCTTGGGCGTCAAGACGCTCAGACCGGGCCGGCTCCGGTCTCCCGCCCAGGGAGGGAGTGCGCCCACCACCTGCACCGCGCGGAAGTCCGGCTCGGCCTGTTCCATCCAGGCGCGAAGGCTCGCCGGTGTCGTTCCAAGATCCCTCGCCACTTCAGCGATCCCGGCGCCCTCCGCCGCCCGCTCGCAGGCGTAGTCGACCGCCAGCCTTCGAAGGTCTACCGGACAACGACCGGAGCGCCTCGCACCACGAAACCGTCTCACTCGCTCGTCGAACATGTCCTCGCCTCCATGCCCGACAGCATCGCGTCTACGCCTCAGCGCGTCACGACGGGCAAGGGCGAGGATTTACGGAGGGAGGTCCGAGGAGGGGCCCCCGGCGCGCGCCGTGCTCGCGCCCGTACCTTCCTCGCCCCACGCGCCGGAGCCGCCGCGGTCGCCCTTTCGGGCTCTCCCTCGGCGGCTCCTTCGGGGTTCGTCGTGCTTTACGAGGAAACGGGAGTCGGATTCCTATAGTGGAAACTCAAGACCTGAGCCCAGGCGGTCGCTGGCCCTCAACCCTTTCGCGTCGCGCTCGATTCCCGGCAAGTCGAGTCAGAAGTGGCGAAAAAGGTCGAGAGGTCCTGATGACAACACGCCAAAGCCAAAATGTCTCCCGAAGCGCTCTTCTTTCAAATCGATCGGCAAATGCTTCGCGCTCACGAGCTTCGAGCGGCGGCCGCGCCGCGGTAGCCAGATG
>JACRCS010000413.1 GCA_016218905.1 Deltaproteobacteria bacterium | reverse complement strand
TGCCAGGCCAGCGGGGCGTCGAAGGGGATGACGGTGAGGCTCAGGGCATCGACCGCCTGTCGAGCCTCCTCCTCCGGCATGCCCACATCCATCAACTTGCCGACCACTTCGCTCAGGTTGACGGCGCAGATCACCGCCCCGGGCAGCCGGGCCTCGACCTCACCGGCGCCGGGTTCGTTCTGAAGAAGGGCCAGTATCGCCGAGGCGTCGAAAACCCAGGTGGTCGCGGCATCGCTGGCCTCAGTCATGGGCCGCCTCTTCGCGGCGTTCGTCGAGCAGTTCTGCTACCAGATCGCGACCCCGGGCGTACTTGTGCACGGCTTCCCGGGCCCGCTGCAGGGCCAAGGCCGCCGGTTCAAGCTCGAGGCAGCCTTGCCGGAGTCGAAGGACGACCTCGCCGCCCCCCTCAAGCCCCAGGGCTCTGCGATACGCGGCGGGGATCACGAACCGGCCGTTCTTGGGAATTTGGATCCGTTCTGGGGAAAGCATCGCACACCCTCGCGTGGCACAGGTGACCAAGATAGCGCATCTGTAGAATAGTGACAGACTATACCGATGTGGCACCAAGAGCAACATGAGGCATTCTGGAGAATCCGGCAGGACTTCGCGCCTTCAGTCGCCTCGTGCGGACCCGGTCGGTACGTTGGTGGTCTCGTGTTTTCTTGGGGGCGCGGCGGGTTGTTGCGACAGGGGCAGACGCAGACGTGGCGGCCTTCGTTGTGGGTGCCAAGAACTGGGACCTCCGCAAGAGAGCCCAGATCGTCGCCGAGGTCCAGGGCGCTGCGGGCGACGACATTGAGCTTCACCGGTTTCCCGCCTCACTCCTTCCGACCCCACCGCACGCGAGCCCCGCACGGCTCTTCGTCAGCAAAGGCATCCCCGTTCACTAACCCTCGACGACCCGCGCCGTTCGGCGCGCTCCCTCGTGCGGGCAGGCCCCGTATCAGCTGAGTTCCGTCCCCGGGTAACCGGTCGTACTAAAATGGGGAGAGATACGTTGGCGCCAACTGCGGCTCACCGTCCGCAAGTCGCGAATGTCGCCAACGTTCCCTCGGTCCCCCAACGTCCCCGCGGCCACCCCCCGCCTCTTGGATTGGCCAAAAAGGCGCAAAAGCAGCAACCCCTCGGTCCCTCTGGGATGTCCTATCTAAATGAGGCCGTACTTCTTGATCTTCCTAAAGAAGATCGTCCGGTGGATTCCTAGCAGCTCAGCCGCCTTGGCCTTATTCTTATCCGTGATCTCAAGGGCGCGCTGGAGCGCGTCGTGCTCGGCTTGGGCGACTATGTCTCGGAGCGTCTGTCGGTCGTCCTTGTTTTGACGCCGTGTTCCGGTCGTCAAGAAGAGGGGGAGGTCCGCGCCGTCTATCCTCGTGCCTTCCAAGACATACGCCGTCCGCTCGAGCACGTTCAGGAGTTCCCGGATGTTTCCGGGCCAAGGGTAGGCTGGAAGAGCCCTCTCCGCCTGCGGGCTGAGCTCGTAGGCGGGTACTCCTGTCCTCTCCGCAATCTTCGAGAGGAAGTGCCGAGCCAGTGGCACGATATCCTCAGGGCGCTCGCGGAGCGGCGGGATGTGCAGGCGAATGACATTGAGGCGGTAGTATAGGTCTTCCCGGAACCGCCGGGTCTTGATCATCTCCTCCAGGTTCCGGTTCGTCGCGGCCACGAGCCGGAAGTCGGCCTTGACGACGGTGTTGTCTCCAACCCGCTCGAACTCTCTTTCCTCTAGCACTCGTAACAACTTTGGCTGCAGCTCCAGTGGCAGTTCGCCCACCTCGTCCAAGAAGATCGTGCCCCCTTGCGCCGCCTCGAACTTCCCAGCCTTTCCTCCTTTCCTCGCGCCCGTAAACGCCCCTGAAGCATAGCCAAAGAGCTCCGCTTCGAACAGTTCCTTTGGCAAAGCCGCGCAGTTGACGCGGATGCAAGGAGCCCTGCTGCGCCTGCTCGCTTGGTGAATCGCCTGAGCGAAGAGTTCCTTTCCTGTCCCGGACTCGCCGGTAATGAGCACCGGAAGGTCCGTCGTCGCGGCCTTCCGGGCTTCTTGCTTCAAGGCCACAGTGGCCCTGCTACTCCCACGGATGCTCTCGAGGCTGTAGCGTGCCTCCCGCAAGACGGACAGCTCGTTTCTATAATGGGCCACCTTGGACTGCAGAGCCGCGATCTCTTTTGCTAGTCGCCCGAGGTCACTAACATCGATAAACGTTGCCTGGCCGAAGACCCCGACGACCTTGCCGTCGTCAATGATGGGGATCCGCTGTAGCGGCCGCTGCCGCCCGTCGGCCTTGGGGATGAACACCCTGCGGACCGGCTTCGCCCGGTACGCCCCGCGCTTGAGCCGTTCGGAGAGGTCCTGGAGGTTTGCCTCCAGCGCCTCGCCGTAGTGCCGCCACGTCTCGCCGTCCACGCCCGGCGCGGCTTCCCTCTTCAGGCTGAGGTAGGCCGCCCGAAGCGCTTCGCAGTTGTAGATGTGGTGCAGGAGCGCCGTGAACCGCATCTTCTTATCCCTTGCTGCTGCTTGACGTACCCGCTCCAGCGCACTGTGCGCGCCTCCTCGGCCCTGTGTCCGTGGCGCGTTTTGCTGTCGCAGGTTCCCTTTGGCTAGACCCTTTCCCTCCACCCCCTCCGCGGTGAGGTCCGCTTCGTCAGCCGTAGCCGTAGGTGCTCCCTTGGCTGTGTCCGGCGTTTCCACCTTCGTGCCCGTGTAGGGACCACCATCGCTACGCTGCCTGCGCGGCCCCCCCTTGTTCGGGGGCTTCGCTGGTACTGTGGGCCTGTCCGACTTCCCGTGCTCGTCCATCACCGCCGTACGTCCTTGGACTTCGCGGTGCGTCCCGCCGCGCCATCCTCGGCGGGCGAGCACGGGATCTCCCGGTTCTCGCGCATGGTGTTTCCGTACGTGCACGGGGTCTCTGACCGCGCGGGGTCCCGGCGCATCTCGCGATATCGTTGCGCCGGGTGGCGCCTTCCGCTTCTCCTTACAGCGTCGGCACCCCGGAGGAGGGTTCTTTCGCGGCTCAATACCCGGCCCGCACGTACCCCTGTCAACGCTTCGGCCCCACCCTCGCGGGCGGTTCCGCATGACTCGGGGCCGGTGTGGGTCGCTAGTCCTTCACCGTATGACTCTTTCATTCACTACACCATGCCGGTTTAGCCCGGCGCACAAGGAGACACCCATGAAGCGCACCGCCATTCTTGCTCTCCTCGCCGCCCTGTTCAGCTTCGGCGCCACCAGCTTCGCCGCCGACGACGACTGTACGTGCAAGAAGCCCACGACCGTCTCGGCGCCGTCCGCGGGAGAACTGCGGCACGGGACCGACTATCCCTGACCAACGCCCTGAGCCTGCAATAGATCACGGAGACAAAGAAGGGGGCCAGAGGCGCAAGATCTGCACACTCCGTTTCCGGTGACGCGCCGCAGCAAGGGCTGTGCCGATTGCTCTCCTGTCCGGAGAACTACTCTTGACCGCCTTTGCGCCGGACAGAACGAGCCGGGGGGTAGGATGGTGCCCAGTATCCTGCATTCGTGGATCCTATTGCCCGGGCGCCAGCACGGCTCTCGCGCGTACTGGCCATGTCGGCGTGCAGCCTCGATCAGCGCCAGTATGCTCTTCCCGACTCGTCGTTCTCGTCCCCTTCCGCGTCGATCTTGGCTTTCCCGAATACCGCATACAGCAACGGCAATATGAGCAGGATGAGGAGCGTCGAGGACACCACGCCACCGATCACCAACGTGGCGAGCGGCCGCTGGACCTCTGCCCCGATCCCTGTGTTCAAGGGCGGTGGGGTAGCTTCGATGCCCTCAGCAGCCGCGACGAGTTTCCGAGGATGCCCAAGTCAGGTAGAGACTGGGCCGCTGCCGCCAGCACAGGAGGGAGGAGGCCGGTCACCGCCAGGGTGAGGCCGACGGCGTTGTATGCGAGCGTGAAGCCGATGGTCCCCTTCACGACGCGCATGGTTCGTCTGGCGATGTGCAGCAGTTCCGGGACGAGCATCCAGTCCTCGCGCAGAAGTGCCACGTGCGCCGCTTCGATGGCCACGTCGCTGCCCGCCGCCCCCATGGCGATCCCCACGTCGGCTTGAGCGAGAGCCGGGGCGTCGTTCACTCCGTCGCCCACCATGACGACCGTGTGTCCGCGCGATTGGTACTCGCGAACAGCCGCGATCTTGTCTTCGGGCATGAGTCTCGCTCGGTACGGGATTCCGAGGGGGCCGGCGACAGCCCGCGCCGCCTCCTCGTTGTCTCCCGTCAGAAGCTCGATCTGCTCCATCCCGAGCGCCCTTGCCGCAGCCAGAGCTTCCGAAACGTCGGGCCGAAGCGCGTCGGAAGCCGCGAAGACTGCCGCCAGCTTCCCATCGCAGGCCAGGAAGAGGAGCGTCTTCCCTTGTGATCGCAGCTGCGTCGAGACCGGGACTTCATCAGCCCCCGGAATGAGGTGCGCGTTGCCCACCGCGACGTCGATCCCGCCGACTCGTGCGCGAACCCCTTGGCCGGGGACGGCCACGAAGTCCTCCGGGTCGCGCAGTACGAGGTGGCGCTCGGCCGCCGCCTCCCGCACGGCTGCTGCAAGGGGGTGCTCGGAGTAGCGCTCGGCGGACGCCGCTAGAAGGAGGAGTTGGTGAGACCCCCAGCCGTCCAACGGAACGATATCCGTCAGTCGAGGGAGTCCCAGGGTGAGCGTCCCGGTCTTGTCGATCAGGAGCACGTCCGCCCGCGCAAGGGCTTCCAGATACTTCCCGCCCTTCACGAGGAGCCCCCGCTTGGCAGCCGCACCAATCGATGCGAGCATCGCGATCGGGGTCGCAAGTGCGAACGAACAAGAACACGCGACCACGAGAACGGCGGACGTGGCGAGGGGGTCGCGCCGCACGAAGAAGGCCACGGCTGCCACGGTGAGCACGACGGGGAGGTAGTAGCCCGAGAACTTGTCGGCGATCCGCTGAACGTCGGCCCGGTTCGCCTCCGCCTCTTCGACGAGGCGAATCACCCGCCCGAAGGTGGTGTCCGGGCCGACGTGGGTTGCTCGGACCCGGAGGCTCCCCAGAGTGAGCGTCGTGGCGGCGAAGACCTGGGAGCCGGGCCCGGCCTCCACCAGCATGGATTCCCCCTGTGATCGTAGCCTGGTCGACGGTCCCTGTGCCTCCCAAGATCTCGCCGTCCACAGGGATCCGTTCGCCCGGGCGGACCACGACCGTTTCGTTCGGACGAACGTCGGCGATCGGCACCTCGCGCTCCGCCCCAGCCCGCTCCACCCGTGCCATCTGCGGTGCCAGCGCGGTGAGATCTCTCACGGCCCGGCGCGCGCGCCCGGCGGTGGCCCGCTCGGCGTAGTCGCCCAGGCGCATGAAGAAGACGACGACCGCTGCCGTCGCCCACTGGCCCACGACGAAGGCCGAGATGGCGCCCACGGTCATCAGGGTGTGTGCGATGACCTGCCCTTTGAGAGTCGCGCGGACCACGTTTCGGAAGATGGGGAAGCCTGCGACCAGGACGATCAGCATCCCGACGGGCCACGGCACGCGGGCCGTGAGGGCTTCCAGGGCACCGAGCCACTCGCCGACGACCACCACGAAGAGCACCGCGCCGAAGGCAACCCCGAGAAACGTCAGGATCTGTCGCTAGAAACCCGCCGGCGAAGGGGAGGAAGGGGTGTCCTCCCCTTCCTCCGACACTTTGTAGCCCTCGGCCTCGATCGCCTCCCCTATCGCCTGTGCATTACCACGATCCGGGTCAAAACGGACCGACGCCTTTGCCGCGCCAAAGAAGACCTGGACGGCCTGCACCCCGGGAAGGGCGGCAACGGTCTTCCGGATGCGCTCGGCGCACTCGGCGCAGTCCATTCCGGAGATCCGGAGCATCAGTTCCTTGTTCATCGCCATCTCAGATGCGACGGGGCAAGCCTTCGGTTCATGACGTCTCTCCTCAGGGCGAAATCAGGCACGGGATCTGCGTTGCCCGTGCCTGAAGTCATTCAAGCCGCCTCTTCCGCCGGGAGTTGCTCATCGGACTTCAGAGAGGCTTCCTCCTGCCGTTCGCCGCCCGCGCGACCAAAGACGGCATAGAGGACGGGCAGGACGAGAAGAGTCAACAGGGTGGAGGAGATCACGCCGCCGATCACCACGGTGGCCAGCGGATTCTGCACCTCTGCGCCGATCCCGGTGTTCAAGGCCATCGGAACGAAGCCGAGGCTTGCGACAAGGGCGGTCATGAGTACCGGCCGAAGACGCTGCTCGGCGGCCTTCCGGATGGCGTCGAGGAGCGGCACGCCCCGGGCCAGGAGGTCCCGGACAGCCGAGACGAGCACCATGTCCCCGAGAACGGAGACGCCCGAGAGGGCGACGAAACCGACCCCCGCGGAGATGCTGAACGGCAGTCCTCGAAGCCAAAGCGCTACGATCCCGCCCACGGCCGCGAAGGGGACTCCGGTGAAGACCCTCGCCGCGTCGAGGACCCGGCCGTAGGTGAAGTAGAGGAGCGCGAAGATGAGGAGAAGCGCGATCGGGACCACGAACAGGAGCCGCGTCTGCGCCCGCTCGAGGTTCTCGAACTGCCCTCCGAAGCGAACGTAGTACCCGGAAGGCAGGCTCACGTTCTTCGCGATTGCCTGGCGGGCCTCGGCCACGAAGCCCCCTACGTCCCGGCCCCGGACGTTGGCCTGGACGACGACCCGCCGCTTGGCCCACTCACGGTTGATCGTG
>JACRCS010000412.1 GCA_016218905.1 Deltaproteobacteria bacterium | reverse complement strand
CGAGCCGAACTCTCCCCCCTCGGTGATGGGCGTGCGCCCGGCGGCGAGGAGGAGGGGGACGTTCTCCCGCGCGGCGTTCAGGAGCCCGCAGATCGCATTCGCCGTGCCCACGTTGACGTGGAGCATCACGCACTGGGGCCGGCCGGTCGCCAGGTAGCAGCCGTGCGCCATGGAGACGGCGAGGTTCTCGTGGGGCACGGTAACGGGCGCGGGAGCCCTTTCGCCGGTGCGGGCGAGCTTCGCGAAGGCTTCCACGATGGGAGCGAAGTCGGTCCCCGCGTTAGCGAAGAAGTACTCTACGCCCCGGTCGGCCAGGACGCGGAGAAAGGCCTCCCCCCCGCTCCCGGGTTCCGGGCCCGGATCTGCTTCCTCTTCTAGCATTGGTCCTCCGCGCCGGCCGCCGCGGTCGCTCCTGGCGGTTCGGAAGAGTCGAAAGCCGTCGAAACAGGGGCCGACCGTGCCGGAGCGGCCCCTGGTGGAGTCAAGGGCGCGGCCGCTCGTCGATCCAGCTCGCCTCGTCCGGGCGGACCTGCCTTCCGCACCTGGGGCAGATCAGAGGGAGCGTCGAGGCGCGCAGCTCCCAGTCCGCGTACCAGCGCGCGCGGCAGTCGGGGCACTCGATCCAGAACAGACGTTCCATTTACCACTCCTCCGACCGGATGGCGGCCATGATCTCGTCCGGCACTTTGAAGCGCTCCGGAAAGGGATAGTCGAGGGGGCGCGTGGCATCGATGATCGTCTTCTGGTAGCCCGCAGCGGTGTTGAAGAGCGTGAAGGAGTTCTTCACGAAGTCGATGTCGCGGGACGGATCGGTGTAGCTCGCCAGGGCCCAGATGACCTCCTTCTCGTTGAAGACGTCGATGTCCTCGTCGACCACGATGATCCACTGGAAAAAGCTCGACTCCAGGAGGGCGGCGTGGCCCACCTGCTTCGCGATCCCTTCCTTCTCCTTCTTGATGGAGATGTAGCAGCCGAGCCGAGAGCACATGGAGTGGGGCATGTGGACCGCGCAGACATTTCCGAAGCGCTGCTGGAGGCTATTGTAGATGCTCCCCTCCTTCGGGATCGCGCTCATGTTCCAGTGACCCTGGTGCCCCGAGAAGATGTCCTGGAGGATGGCGCCCTTGCGGGCCGTAATGGCCTTGATGTCGAAGGCCGTGCGGATGCACTGGGGCTGGTAGAACTTGGTGACCTCGCCGAAGGGGTCGACCACCATGGGCACGTCGGGCCGGACCTCGCCCTCCAGGATGATCTCGGCGTCGGCCGGCACCAGGAAGTCCTTCCCCCAGGTGACGGAGGGCGCGAGCCGCAACGGCTCACCGAGGTAGGCGCCGATCGTGTCGTAGTCGTTCGTTCCGAAGGGCGTGGCCGCGAGCACTCCGAGAGAGAAGGCCGGGTGGTGGCCCAGGATGTTCACGGCCGGGGCGGGCCTCCCGAGCTTCGCGTACTTGGCCAGGACACGCTCCAGATGCGGCGTGTGTAGCGAGGCCGCCGTGCGGCGGGGATCGTCGCGGTAGAACGTCTTCGCGAAGGAGATCTCGTAGAAGCCGTCGTCGGGGTCCTTGAGCGCGATCATCATCGTGAGGACGGGGCCGAGGTCCTTCTCATAGTGCCTGACGACGGGGAGCGTCCGCACGTCGGCGTCGTCTCCCCTCCAGACCTGTTCCTGCACCGGAGCGGGTCCGGGGCAGTCGACCGCCGGCAGCGAGAGGCGCTCCCTCCGCGCCATCTCGAGGCTGAGCGGGAGGCCGGACTCGCTCCTGGGGTGGCCGATCGCCTCCGCGATCCGCTCCCGCGTGGCGAAGAGGTTGCTCACGAGCCGGAACTGGGACGGCTGCCCCAGCAGGTTCTCCGGCTTCTCGAAGAGCACGGTCGCCGTGTCCCCGCGGCGGTCCAGGTGCTCGAGGAGCGCCGTGGCCTCAAAGGCCTGGGGCTTGATGGGCCGGGTGACCTGCTTCAGCTCGCCCGGCTCTGGCCAGAGCTGTTCCAGAAAGGTGGAGAGGTTCTTGGGCACGGCAAACCTCCTGTCCGAGCGGTTGCCTATTTCGCGATGCCGATTTCCTTGTAGTATTTGAGCGCTCCGGGGTGGAACGGCACGGTGGGACCGAACATGGCGGTCTGGTGGGTCATCCACTTGGCGGCGGGGTGGATGCTGTAGAAGTCTTCCTTGTGCTCGAAGAGGTTCTTCAGGAACTTGTACACCATGTCGTCGCTCACGCCGGCGTGGGTCCAGACGCCCCCGCCGAAGCCGAGGACCGGCGTATCGACCTCGACGCCCTTGTACGCCTTCGGCCTCACGACGTTACGGTAGTAGTAGGGGTGGTCCGGCAGGGCCTTCTTGAAGACGTTCTCGTCCACGGGCACGATCCGGACGTCCGTGCGGCTGGAGAGCTCGGTCATGATCGCCACGGGAAAGCTCCCCGCGAGGAACCCGCCGTCGAGGCTGCCGTCCTGGATCCCTTCGGCCGTTTCCTTGTAGGTGTAGTAGAAGGGCTTGAAGTCGGCCTTGGTCACCCCGTGCTGGTCGAGGAGGAAGTGGGCCGTGTTGGCCGGCGTACTCCCGGGGCCGCCCATCCCGATCCGCTTCCCCTTCACGTCCGCGTACGTTTTGATCGGCGACTTGGCCGGGACGACCAGGTAGACGTCCGTGCCGGGCCCGGAGACCACCGCCCGCAGGGTCGTGAAGGGCGTCTTCGTGTACTCGGCGGCGCCCTTGTAGGCGTTCCAGCCGTCGGGGCTCCCGAAGAGTCCGAAGACCGGCTTCCCCTCCGACGCCCTGGCCGTCATCTTGCGCACGATGTCCAGCGTTCCCGTGGTCGCCTCCTGCACGTACTTGACGTCGCTCATGAAGCGGTTGCTCACGGTGACCATGCCCGCGCCGAGGACGAAGTACGTGCCGCCGGCAGGGGGAGTGTAGACGGGGACCAGATCTGCCGCGCCCGCCCCGGTCGAGCCGAGGAGAGCGCCGAGGGAGAGGAGAGCTGCCAACCGCGCGAACTTCTTCATGATGATCCCTTTCCTTGTGAGTGGTTCCGACGCGAATCCGGGAGGCGCTGTGCCGGGCCTCCGGCGCAGCGCCGCGTCCCTTCAGTCTGCCAGCGTCTTCTCGACGAGCCCGACCGAGAGGGCCCGCTGGCTCCGCGTCCTGAAGAACTGCACGCTCGTGAGGAGCGCGATCAGGGCGTAGCCCGCCACCATCGTCCAGCCGTGCGGATAGACGATGAGGAGCCCTCCCAGGAGGAAGAGGCTTCGCTCGAGCCAGCCGATGTTCCGGAAGAGGAAGCCGTGGAAGGTGACGGCCATGCAGCTGATCCCGACGAAGGCGGAGACGACCTTCAGGAGCACCATGGGCAGCGGCCCGATCAGCAAGAGCTCGTTGGAGTAGACGTACAGGTAGGGCACGAGGAACGACGGCAGTGAGTAGAGGAAGGTCAGGTTCGTCGTCTTCACCGGATCCGACTCCGCGATGCCCGCCGCGGCGAAGGAGGTGGGCGCGACCGGCGGGCTGATGTTGCCGAGGGCGCCGAAGAAGAAGACGAAGAGGTGCGCGGCCATCGGATGGACTCCCGCCTTGATGAGCGCGGGCGCCGCGAGCACCGCGAGCATGAGGTAGCAGGTGACGGGCGGGAGGGGGAGTCCGAGGATGAGGGACGCGATCATCGCGAGGAGGAGCATCAGGATCACGTTCCCGCCCGCCAGGGAGACGAGGACGTCCGAGAACCGCAGCCCCAGGCCCGTCATGCTGATGGCGCCCGTGATCAGTCCGGCCGAGGCGCAGCACGCGGCGACGATGAGCGTCCCCTTGGCGCCCTTCTCCAGCGCGGTGGCGATCTTCGGCAGGGTCATGCGAGTCTTCGAGCGGAGCTGGCTCGCGAGGATGCAGACGACCACCGCCCACGCCCCGGCCTTCTGCGTGGAGTAGCCGAACCAGGTGATGCAGACGATCAGGGCGAGGAGCGGGGTGAGCATGTGGCCGCGGCTCAGGAAGACGTCCCTGGCCCGGGGCAGCTCCTCCTTCGGTAGGCCGACGAGGCCGTACTTCGCCGCCTGGAGCTCCACGACCATATAGACCGATGTATAGAAGAGGAGCCCCGGGATCAGGGCGGCCCGGCAGACGTCCCAGTAGCTGCCGCCGATCATCTCCGGGATGATGAAGGCAACCGCGCCCATGACCGGCGGGACGAGCATGCCGCCGGTGGAGGCGAGCGCCTCGACCGAGGCCGCGACCATCGGCCGATACCCGACCCGCTTCATCAGGGGGATGGTGAGCACGCCCACCGCGGCGACGTTCGCGAGCTGGCTGCCCGTGATGGCGCCGAAGCAGCAACTGCCGATGACCGCCGCCTTGGCAGGGCCTCCCCGGTACTTGCCGAAGAAGGCCAGCCCGAGGTCGATAACGAAGGACCCGGCGCCCGAGGAGACGAGGAAGGCGCCGAAGATGATGAAGGTCGCGATCACCGTCGACGAGACGCCGAGCGGAAGCCCGAGAATCCCCTCGGTGCTGAAGAACATGAAGTTCGCCACGTCCTGGAAGCCGAAGCCGGTGTGGGCGATCGAGGGGGGGAGGTGGCTGCCGAAAGCCAGGTAGGCGAAACCGATGACGCAAAGGACGATGATCGACCACCCGATGACCCGGCGCGTCGCCTCCAGTACCAGGAGGATGGCGACCGTGCTGCAGACCGTGTCCATGACGCTCGGCATGCCCGTCCGGAAGCTGATTGCCTCGAACTGGGAGAAGACGTAGCCGCCCACAAATACGCTGAGGAACACGAGGACGAGGTCGACGACCGAGAGGGGCCGGTTCTCGTCGGCGACCTTCGCCTCCTCCGCCTCGTCCTCCTTCGTCTTGAACGGGAACATGAGGAAGATCAGCGCCATGGCGAAGGCGAGGTGGACGCTCCTCTGCTGGACGCCGGGAAGGGCCCGGACGCCCGAGGCGTAGAGGTGGAAGAGCGCCATCGCAAGGGCGAGGACCCACACCATCGCTCGACGGGCGTTCCAGCCTTGCATGAAACCCACTGCTTCCGCGGCACCTTTCATCGGCAGTTGCTCCCCGTGCGAAGGATCGGAGGGTTCGGGAGTCGGAGGTTTTCTAGTCTTCGTTCGGTTCCTGGAGTCGAGCGGTCACGGACAGCAGGTGCTCTCTCATGCGCTCCACGGCGCGGTCCGTGTCCCGGGCGACGACGGCGTCGAGGATGCCCTCGTGGGCGCGGGTGAACTCCCGGGATTTCTCCGTGCTCGGGACCATCCCCAGGCCGGGCATGGAGGCGCAGAGCATCAGCATGAGCGCCTCGAGCAGGAGCGACAGGACCTGGTTCTTGGCGGCCTTGGCGAGGAGCTTGTGGAACTTGATGTTGTCGTCGGCGGCCCAGACGCCGGCGGCGATCTTCTCGTAGGCGGCCACGATGTTCTCGCGGAGCGCCCGGAGCTCGGGCTCTTCCGCCCGTGCCACCGCGTGCCGGACGATGACCGTCTCCAGCTCGATCCGGGCGGTGGTGAGCTCCTCGGTGGTGATGTTGCCGAGCTGCACCGCGTCGGCCAGGGAGTTCCCGATCGAGGCCGCGATGGTGTCGACGATGATCCGACCGCCGGCGCCACCCCGCTGAACCTGCAGGAAGCCCGAGAGCTCCAGCACCCGGAGGGCCTCTCGGACGGAGGGGCGGCTCACCCCGAGCTTCTCGACGAGCTCGAGCTCGGAGGGGAGCCGATCGCCGGGCTTGAGGGCGCCGGAGAAGATCAGCCGTTTGATCTCGGCGCAGACGGAGGCGAACGTCTTCTCGACCCGGATGGGCCGCAGATCCAAGGAGGGGGGCGCGTCCGCGAGGATCGTAGGAGCGTTCCGGTCTCGACTCATCCTGACCTCTTCTGGACGCGGCCGAATCCCTGGTCCCGCGGCGAAGCCGCAGGGCCTTCGCCTAAGGGCGGCGCGCTGACGGTTTGTTTGTCTGACAATTGCGTCCGGCTTTATACCCCTGTTCTATCCGCCGTCAACAGGAAAGTGTTCCCGGGTGCGGGGGAGCGCCAGGTAGACGGTCAGGGGAGGTTGAGGGCGAGTTGAGGTTGTGAGGAAGAACCGGATCTGGAGGCCAGGGAGCCCGGGCGGTGTGGCCGCCCGGGCTCGCTTCGTGTCTTGGTCTTAACCTTGGCCTTGGCCCGTGGGCCGCGGCGTCACTTCTTCTGGTCGGCTTCCCTGGGGATCCTCAGCTCCAGGATCAGCTTCCCGATCCGCTCGTACGCGTCCTGGAGGTACTTCTTCGTGGCGGCCGAGTTCATGTACTGGCCTTCGAACTCGACCTTTGCCATGACGCTCTCGAACTCGGGGTCGGACATGGCCTTGTGCAAGGCGTCGTCCAGCTTGTCGATGATGGGTTTCGGGGTTCCCTTGGGCGCCGCGAACATGAAGATGGACTCGTTGTAGATGTCGTACCCGAGCTCCTTCAGGGTCGGCACGTTGGGGAAGTCCTTGACGCGCTTGTCGTCCACCATCGCCAGGAGCCGCAAGGTCCCCTGCTTCACGTGCGGGATCGACTCGCCCGCGCCCACCTGGAAGTTGACGTGCCCTCCGAGGAGCGCGGTCATGGCCGGCACGCTGCCGGGGTAGGGGACGTGGGTCCAGGTGACCCCTTCCTGCTTGGCCACGAACTCCATGGCGATGTGCATCGGAGACCCGACGCCGGTGGTGCTGTAGCTCAGCTTTCCCGGGTTCTTCTTCGCATGCTCGACGAGCTCCTTGAAGGTCTTCCACGGCGAGCTCGCCTGGACGACGACCGGCGTCATGATGGGCCGGGCATAGGACATGATGGGAACGATGTCGTCGAACTTGTAGGGGACGGGCCGGAACTGCGGGATCCGGACGACCGACGTGCTGGCGACGCCGAGAATGTTGTAGCCGTCCGGGGGCTTCGTCGCCACGATGCTCGTCGCGACCGACGTGCCGCCGCCGCCGTTGTTCGTGACGACGATCGGCTGCCCCAGGGTCTTCTCGGCCTTGCCGGCGAGGAACCGGAGGGAGATGTCGGCCACCCCCCCGGGCGCGTAGCCGATGAGGAGATTGACGGGCTTGTTCGGGTAGGGCGCCTCGGCGGCGAGTGAGGCCGAAGCGACCAGGGGAAGGAGACATCCGGCGGCGAGTGCGGCGAACTTCGTCCTACGGGCCATTCGTCTCATGAACCTCTCCGTTGCGAGGGTGTTGGGGCTTCGGATACCTCCTACTCCACCCAGTCGGCGATGAAGATGTCGGTCTGGCGGGGGTTCTTCGCGTCCCGGTTGGAGCCGAAGACGAGCTTCTTCCCGTCTCGGGAGAACATGGGAAAGCTGTCGAAGGTCGAGTTGCGCGTCAGGCGCTCGCGCCCCGTCCCGTCGGCGTTGATGAGGTAGAGCTCGAAGTTGCCTCCGTACTTTTTGATCTCCGGGCGCCAGTCGTCCATGTTCGACGAGAAGACGATGCGCTTGCCGTCCGGGTGCCACGAGGGCGCCCAGTTCGTCGCGCCGTTTCGCAGCAGGAGCCGTTTGTTCGAGCCGTCCGCGTCCATGACCCAGAGGTCGAGCGGTACCGAGACGATGAAGTTGCCCCGCATGCACTCGTTCCAGAGCGCCTTCTCCTCGTCGGTCTCGGGGTGCCAGGCCCGCCAGACGATCTTCGTGCCGTCCGGAGACCACCAGGGTCCCCCATCGTAACCGACGCGGTCCGTGAGCCGCCGGACGTTGCTCCCGTCGGCGTTCATCGTGTAGATGTCGAAGTCGCCGGCCCGCTGGGAGCCGAAGACGATCTTCCCGTCCCGGGAGAGGACGGGCTCGGCGTCGTAGCCCGGGTTGTCGGTGATCCGGCGCGGGTTCGAACCGTCGGCCTCGGCGACGTAGATGTCGTAGGGGTAGAGCTGCCAGACGTAGTTCGAGCGCGAGCCGGCCGGGAGGTCCGCTTTCGGCGGGCAGGCGGTGCCCTGGTGGGCCGTGGACGCGTAGACGATCTTCTGGTCGCCGGGAAGGAAGTACGAGCAGGTGTGGGCGCCGGTTGCGGTGCTGACCCTGTGCTTGTCCGCACCGTCGGCGTTCATCATCCAGATCTTGTCGCAGGCGTGGCCGCCGCGATTCGATTGCCAAATGAGCCGGCGATCGTCCCAGCTGAAGTACGCCTCGCCGTTATCTCCGTCGAAGGTGAGGCGGGTGACGTTCGTCAGGTGTCCCTCGGGCGCCGGAGCCTGCGTCGACGGGCCCGCGGCTCCCGGCGCGAGCGCGCCGAGGAGGCAGAGGAGGGACGTACCGGCGAGGATCGTCACGGCGTGGCGCATGGTTCCTCGTAGCAGGGCTACCTAGAGGACGGTGATGACCTCGCTCACGGTCCGGAGGGCGGCGTAGACGCCTCGGAGCTCGTCCGCGTTCTCGACGCGCGCTACCAAGGTGACCGAGACGTAAGCTCCCTTGCTGCTGAGCCGGGTCCGAAGCTCGATCTTCCGGTCTTCTCCCAAGACTTTGCGGACGGCTTCCAGGACCCTTCCGGTGAACGTGAGCTTGTGGTGTCCGATGGCCTTGAACGTGTACTTCGTCGGAAACTTTACGAGCTCTTCGATCGGGATGCGGGTATCGTCCATGAATGACCACCAGTGTCCCGTTTGGGAAGTCCTTGCCTGCTATTTGGCCTCTGCGATGGCCGAACGGCGCTGATTCGCCGCCGTTCGGCCTGCTGGTCCTTACGCGCGAACCAACCGCACGGGACGCTAGAGGTGGCGCACGCAGTTCCCGCACACCTCGGCCCGGGTAACCGGCTGGGGCGCGGGCTGGGTCTCCTTCTCGAGGACCCGCATGCCGCAGAGCGTGAAGATCACGCCATACTCGGCGTGGGCGCGGACGTGCCAATAGCCCCGGTTCCGGATGCGAAAGAGCTGGCTCGGGTCGCACCGGACGGTGGATGGGGACGGGTCGGAGCCGGAGTCGGAGTTCGTCATGAGAATCGCGGATACGGGTGATCAGCGTCGGAAACGGTAAGATTCTATGCCACGCCGCTACGGTTGTCACCTGCCGCGAGGGGCAGGCCAGCCGGCGCGGGTGGCGCCGGTGCTCCCGGCGGCGACGGCTAAGCTCGCGGCTAAGCACGCGATTGACCTGGAAGCCCTCGGCTGGTAAAAACACCGGATCTCAAAAACCAGGCAGAGCCGCTCGCCCTGGGGCGAGCCCTCGGCGGAGGACGCCAGTGCCCCTTACCTCGCTCGTATTCGTCAAGCAGGTTCCGGATACCAAGAACATCTCCGGCGACGCCATGAAGCCCGACGGGACGGTCAACCGAGGCGCCCTCCCCGCGATCTTCAACCCGGAAGATCTGAACGCGCTGGAACTCGCGCTCTCGCTCAAAGACCGGTACGGCGGCCACGTCGCCGTCTGCACGATGGGTCCCCACGCGGCCGCCGCCGTCCTGCGTCACGCGCTCTACATGGGCGCCGACGAGGCCATCCTCCTCACGGACCGGAAGTTCGCCGGCGCCGACACCTTGGCCACGAGCTATGCCCTCGCCTGCGCCGCGCGGAAGTTCGGACCCTTCGACCTGATCCTCTGCGGCCGCCAGGCCCTCGACGGCGATACCGCCCAGGTGGGTCCCCAGGT
>JACRCS010000406.1 GCA_016218905.1 Deltaproteobacteria bacterium | reverse complement strand
CATTTCATCCCAATTCCCCCCTCTGCCACCGACCGCGCCCCTTGCCGCCGGTTCAAGTCCGGAGCGGCCCGGCCCGATCCGAGAGGCGGACGCGCCTGCGACTCCGGAGGCTTTCATGCCCAAACTCGACGCCTACTTTCGCGCCATGCACCAACAAGGCGCGTCGGACCTCCACCTGGTGGCGGGCAACCTCCCGGCCATGCGGATCCACGGGGAGCTTCGAAAGCTCAAGGCCGAGCCGCTGACGGACGAGGGCCTGCGCGAGTTCCTGCGGGAGCTCCCGACGCCCGAGCTCTGGGCCCGCTACGAGCAGACCGGCGACGCGGACTTCGGCTACGAGCTCGAGGGGGTGGCGAGATTCCGGGCGAACTACTTCGTCCAGAAGTACGGGGCAGCCGCGGTCTTCCGCCTCATCCCCTCCAAAGTGCTCTCCTGTGAGGACCTCGGCCTGCCCGAGGCGGTCAAGCGCTTCGCCTATCTCCGAAAAGGGCTCGTCCTCGTCACCGGCCCCACGGGCTCCGGCAAGTCCACGACCCTCGCCGCCGTGATCGACGAAGCGAACCGGAATCGCCGCGACAACATCATCACCGTCGAGGACCCGGTGGAGTTCGTCCACGAGAGCAAGGGCTGCCTCGTCAGCCACCGGGAAGTGGGCGCCCACACGAAGAGCTTCGCCGCCGCGCTGCGAGCGGCCCTGCGGGAGGATCCCGACGTCATCCTGGTCGGCGAGATGCGCGACAAGGAGACGGTGGCGCTGGCCATCGAGGCGGCCGCCACGGGCCACCTCGTCTTTGGAACGCTCCACACCCAGAATGCGCCGAAGACCGTCGACCGGGTGATCGAGGTCTTCACCGCCGAGGAGCAGCCGCAGATCCGGTCCACCCTGGCGGACAGCCTCAAGGGCGTCGTGGCGCAGAACCTATTTAAGCGCCTGGACGGCAAGGGCCGGATCGCGGCGCTCGAGATCATGGTGGTCACGCCCGCGATCTCGAACCTCATCCGCGAGGCGAAGACCTACCAGATCCCCTCGGCCATCCAGACGGGAAAGAAACACGGGATGCAGTCCCTCGACGTGGCCATCGCCGAGCTTCTGGAGAAGAAGATCATCGACCCCAAAGAGGCGTACGAGAAGGCCGTCGAGAAGGAGCGCTTCCTGAAGTACCTGCCGGAGCCTCCGCCGGAGGTGGCCCCTTGAGCCTCTACCGCGTCGAGAAGGTGCCCGCCCGGACGACGCTGCTCCTCACCGACGGTTCGCGCCTGTCGGGCTCGGTCTTCCTCTCCGATTTCTCGCCGACGCGGGCGGGCCCGCAGACGGTCGTGGACGTGATGACGGACGGCACCCCACTGCTCGCCTTTGAGACCGAGGAGGGCCTCTTCCTCGTCGTGGGAAAGGATCACGTCGCCGCCCTGGAGACTCCCCTCGAAGCCTCCTCCGCCTCCGGCTTTTTGATGAAGGTTCCAGCCCGCCTCCGGCTCTCCGGAGGGCACGCGGTGGAGGGAACGCTGCTGGTCAAGGAGGGCCCCGGCATTCGCTTCTCCGATGCGCTCAACGCCGCGGAGCCGTGGATCGCCCTCGAGACCGGGCGCTCGCTCTTCTGGGTCTCCAAAGCTCACATCCTAGTTGCAGGGACAGAGTCGCAGAGAACGTCTTCTTGACAGATTCCTGACCTACCATAGTATCTTCCGGGCATGCCGGAGCATCCGGACGAAGGAACCTGAATCGGCGGGATCGCAAACCCCCCGCCGCTGGGGGGCCATGGAGCCGGCTAAACCAGCCATTCTCTGGGAGAAGGACGAAACGAGGCCGGGGACGGTCCGCTGCAGGCTCTGCAGCCACCGGTGCCGCATTCCCGAAGGCCGAAGCGGACTGTGCGGCGTGCGCGAGAACCGCGCCGGCGTCCTCCACACGCTCGTCTACGGCCTGCTCGTCGCCCAGAGCATCGATCCCATCGAAAAGAAGCCGCTCTTCCACGTCCGCCCCGGCTCCCTCTCCTACTCCATCGCCACGGCCGGGTGCAACTTCCGGTGCTCCCACTGCCAGAACTACCACATCAGCCAGGTGCAGCGGGACGAGGGGCACATCCCCGGGCGCTACGCCGCGCCGGAAGAGGTCGTGCAGCACGCGAAGGCGTCCGGGAGTCGGAGCATCAGCTACACCTATACCGAGCCGACCATCTTCCTCGAGTACGCGCTCGACTGCATGAAGCTCGCGAGGCGGGCGGGGCTTCTGAACGTCTTCGTCACCAACGGCTACATGACGCCCGAGGCCATCGAGGTCGCCGCTCCCTATCTGGACGCGGCAAACGTGGACCTCAAGGGAATGACCGGAGATTTCTACCGTGAGATCTGCGGGGCGAGGCTCGAACCTGTGCTAGCCTCCATCCGGGAGCTGCACGCGCGCGACGTATGGCTGGAGGTGACGACCCTGGTGATCCCCCACCAGAACGACGAGCCGGAAGAGCTGCGGGACGTCGCCCGCTTCCTCGCCTCGGTGAGCCCGGACATCCCCTGGCACGTGAGCGGCTTCTACCCCACGTACCGCCTCACGGGCGAACCGCCCACCCCGGCGGCCTCCCTGGAAGGGGCCCGGAGGATCGGGATCGAGGAAGGGCTCCGGTACGTCTACGTGGGCAACCGGCCCGGCCGCGGGGGAGAAGACACGGTGTGCCCGGGGTGCGGCGCTACCGTGATCGCCCGGCGAGGGTTCTTGATCCTGGGGACCTCACTGACGTCCGAGGGGGGCTGTTCCCACTGCGGAACGGCCGTCGCCGGCGCCGGCCTCGGAGCGGCGTGAACGGACTTCGCCCTTTGACCTCGTCTTCTCGAGGAGGCGCGTAGATGAAGTACTCGAAGGTCCTCATCCCGCTTGACGGGTCCCAGCTTGCCGAAAAGGCGATCGAGGCCGCCCTGCCCGTGGCAAAGGCGTTCCGCGCGCCCATCGTGCTCCTGGGTGTCCTCGATCTCACGGCCGGGATGTACGACGTCTACTCCGAGGCTTTCAGTCCGGTGGACCTGAGGACCCAGCTCGAAGGCTTCCTCCAGGCGGCCCTCGATCGCGCGGCGGCGCGGGTTCGCGCGGAGGGGATCGAGGTCACTTCGCTCCTGCGCATGGGGATCCCCCACGAGGAGATCGTCGGCCTGGCGGAGGAGGAGAAGGTCGATCTCATCGTCATGACGACGCACGCCAGGAGGGGGCTGACCCACCTCCTCCTCGGCAGCGTCACCGAGAAGGTCGTGCGCAGCGCGAACTGCGCGGTCCTGGTGGTGCGGGCGGAGCCGCGAACGTCTTGAGCGTCCGCCCCTTCCGAAGCGCGATGCCGCAGACCGAGAAGGTGATCCAATGATCATCACAAGAGCAACCGAGTACTCCATTCGGGCCGTACTACACATGGCCGCGAAACACCCGCTGCCCGTGGTTTCGAAGCAGGAGATCTGCGAGAGCGAGGGGGTCACGCCGGCCTTCCTGACCAAAATCCTCCAGCCGCTCATCCGGGAAGGCATCGTTCGCTCGAAGCGGGGCGCGGCGGGCGGCTTCGCTCTGGCCAAGAACCCCGAGGAGTTGACCCTCCTCGATGTGATGAAGGCCACCGACGAGCCCATGACGTTGAACGTCTGCCTGATGGGAGAGGACGCCAGCGACACGTGCGAGCGGCGGGCGACCTGTCCCGTGCACGAGCTCTGGCACGAAGCCCGCGCCAAGTTCGAGGACATCTTCTCCCGCCGAAGCCTCGCCGACCTCGCGCGGGAACGGGTCGACCGAAGGGCGCGCGCCGAGGGCTCGGCCGCCGACGAGCAGCAGGTCCCGAGCTTCCTCCGGTGAAAGAGGGGGGCCGCGAGGGAAGACTCTCGGGACTTCCGCTGGGCGGGTGGATCGACGCGCTCGCCGGAAGCACTCCGGTGCCCGCCGGGGGCGCGCTCGCACTGGCGACGCTCGCCGGAGCTGCGGCGCTCGCCTCCAAGATGGCCCGGCTGCGGGGGGCGGGGCCGGCTCGCTTCCATGAACTCGCCCGGTTCTTCCTGCGCGCGGCAGAGGAGGACGAGACGAGCTACGCCGAGGCGCTCGCCCGCCGGGGCGGCGCCTTGGACCAGTGCCTCGGCCGAGGCGTCGAACACCTGGAGCAGGCGGTCCTCTTCCTCGAAGAGGTCGGCACGACCTTCGGCGACCTGCCGGCTCACCTGCAGGCCGATGTCGCCGCCGTCGCCGGCCTCGCCCGCGCCTCGTCGCGCGTCCTCCTCGTCAACCTCGCCGTGAACGCCTCCCAGTGGGCCGATGAAGCGCGAAACGCCCCGGAAGCGTGCGCCCGGATCGAAGAGCTGAAGGGGAGGCTGGAGAAGGCGTGAAGAAGTGGTCGGAGGCTTCGCTTCCCATGATTCCCACAGCGCCCAAGGCAGGCGTCACGAGTCAGACTACCTCCAGCAAAAATGCCTTTAGATAGGCCGTCTCCGGCATCGCCGGGATCCAGGGGTGGTCCGGGCTCTGGTGCCCCTCGCCCACGACCCGCACCTCCCGTCCGGCCTCCCGGGCCGCCAGCGCGATCGTCTCGATGAAGGCCTCTCTCGAGACGTGATGGGAGCAGCTGCACGTGACGAGGGCTCCTCCCGCGAGCACGCTCCGTATCCCCCATTTGTTCAAATTGAGGTACCCTCGCAAGGCTCCGGGCGTCTGCTTCCGGCTCTTCGCGAAGGCCGGCGGATCGAGGACGACGAGGTCGTAGGCCGGCCCCCGGGCAGCGCGCTCCCGCAGGAACTCGAGCGCGTCGGCTTCAAGGAAGGCTGCGCCGCCGGCGAGGCCGTTCGCCCGCGCGTTCTCCTGCGCGAGTTCGAGCGCGTGGGAGGAAGCGTCCAGGAAGTCCACGCTTCCCGCTCCCCAGGCCGCGGCGTGGAGGCCCCAGCTCCCGGAGTAGCAGAAGGCGTCGAGTACGCGGCCGCCTGCGCAGAAAGGTCTCAGGAGCCGGTAGTTCTCCCGTTGGTCGAAGAAGAAGCCGGTCTTCTGTCCGGTCAGCAGCTCGGCCGAGAGGTGCAGGCCGTCGAATTGGAAGCTCACCCGGGCCGGGACGTCGCCCAGCGCCGGCCGGGTGTAGCGCGGCAGCCCCTCCAGCTCGCGGCTCGGGGTGTCGTTCCGGAGCAGGATGCCGGCGGGCGAGTGGACCTCGGCCAGAGCGTCGACCACCCAGCTCAGCCGCCGTTCCACCGCGGCCGTGAGGCACTGGACGCTCAGGTACTCGCCGAACCGATCGACGACGAGGCCCGGGATCCCGTCGCCTTCGGCGTAGAAGACCCTGGAGGCGCGGGCCCCCTCCGCTCCGAAGCGGTCCAGCCGCCGCCGCCACGCCCGTGCCACCCGCTCGCGGACGAGCTCCGCCATCAGCGCGACCTCCGCGCCCCGGGCGTGGAGGCGAACCGCGATGAGGCTCGCGGGGTTGAAGGTGCCCGAGCCGACGAGCGCGCCGCGGAAGTCGCGTACGACCACGTCCTCTCCGGGCGGGATCGTCCGGTCGAGGCCCCGGATCTCGTTGGAGAAGATCCAGAGGTGGCCGAGGGAGGCTCTCCTCTCGGCGCCTTTTTGGAGGATGATGTCGCGCATGGGCGAACTCTAGCGCCGAGGGCGCGAGGCGGTCCAGAGCTTTGGAGAGGAGATGAGGAAGCCGGAGAAGGTCCCGCCGGAACCGGCCGGGAACGAGGTCCTGGCCACGAAGCGGGAAGAGGGGCTGCGGCTCGACCTCTTCCTGGCGGCCGCGTTTCCGGTGCTCAGCCGGAAGGAAGCGAAGCGCCTGATCGACGGCCACCGCGTCACCGTCAACGGAAGGCTCGAGCCCATGGCTTCGCGGCTCCTGCGGGCCGGCGACCGCGTCGGGGTCCGCTTCCGGACGGAGGAGGAGAAGTCCGGGGTCGGCGAGCCCCGCCTGGGCATCCTCTACCAGGACGAGAGCTGCGTCGCGGTCTCGAAACCCGCAGGCGTGCCGTCTGGGCCGACCCGGGCGGGGGACGAGGCGCACGCCGAGGCGCTCGCCGCCCGGCTCGTCTCCCGGCCGCTCACGCTCGTACACCGGCTGGACAAGGACACTTCGGGCGTGCTCCTCCTCGCGAAGACGCCGCTCTTCGCGGAGGCGCTCCTCCAGGCCTTCCGCGCCCGTGAGGTCGAAAAGATCTACCTCGCGCTCGTGCGCGGAGAGCCCCCGGCCGAGTTTCGGGTCAGCTCGCTCCTGGAAGAGGGCGAAGGCGGACGCATGCGCGTGGTCCAGAGCGGGGGGGTGAAGGCCGAGACGGCCTTCCGCACGCTCCGCTCGAGGGCCGGGTACGCGCTCGTCGAGGCGCGCCCCCGGACGGGGAGGACGCATCAGATTCGGGTCCAGCTCGCCCGGGCCGGCCATCCGAACCTCGGCGATTCGCTCTACCGCGGGGAGGCGCTCGCACGGCCGGGCGAGCGGTCCCTGAGCGTCGGCCGCCAGATGCTCCACGCGTGGAAGCTAGCCTTCTTCCACCCGGTGCTGGCCCGGCGACTCGAGCTCGTGGCACCGCCCCCCGAGGACTTCCGGAAGCTCGCCGACGCGGTTTTGGGCCCAGGAAGAACAGGAAAAACAGGAAGAACAGGAAGAGCAGGAAGAGCAGAAAAGACAGGAAGAGCAGAAAAGACAGGAAGAGCAGGAACGACAGGAAGAGCAGGAACGACAGGAAGAGCAGGAAAGGCTACGGCGTCACGCCGTTGACACGTCCCTGGCCGGCGATAGGCTTGACCACGCCTGCGCCGGAGCGCAGGGCCTTGCGAAGGAGGAATCTTGCCCGACGCGACCGCCGTCCGCTCCCCCGCGGAGCTCTCCCGCTGGAAGCTCTTCCTGGCGCTCTCCAGGACTCCCCATGCGGTGCTCGACCTGGCGACGCCGGCGCTCGGCGCTCTCCTCTGCCTCGGCCGGTTCCCGCCGCCCCAGGTGCTGGGCCTCGGACTCGCCACGGCCTTCGCCGGCTACACGGCCGTCTACGCCCTGAACGACCTCGTCGACTACCGCTCCGACTGCTCGAAGGCCCAGCGGGGGCTCCTCGCCGGCGGGCCGGACCTGGACGGTCTCTTCGTCCGCCACCCCATGGCCCAGGGGCTCCTCACCTACCGCGAGGGCCTCTTCTGGGTCCTCGCCTGGTCCCTGGCCGCGCTCGGCGGCGCGTACAGGCTGAGTCCCGTCTGCGCGCTCGTCTTCCTTCTCGCCGCGGGCACGGAAGCGGCCTACTGCCTCCTCCTGCGCGTCCACCACCTGCGCACGCTCGTCAGCGGTCTCGTGAAGATCTCGGGCGGCGTGGCCGCGATCCTCGCGGTCGATCCTCGGCCGTCGCCGCTCTTCCTCGGCGCCTTCGCCCTCTGGCTCTTCCTGTGGGAGATCGGAGGCCAGAACGTGCCCAACGACCTCGCCGACCTGGAGGAAGACCGGGAGCTCGGCGCCCGGACCCTCCCCGTGGCCGTCGGGCGGGACCGGGCGGCTTCCCTCATCCTGGCTATTCTTGCGGCCGTGACCCTGCTGGCGCCGGTCGTCGTGCGGCTCTCGCCCGGCCCGGACCACCTCCTCCACGCAGGCGCGGCGGTGGCCGCAGGGGCGTACCTCCTGCTCGTTCCGGCGCTGCGGCTCTTCGGCTCCGGCAGCCGGGAGGACGCGGCGGCCCTCTTCAACCGTTCGAGCTACTATCCGCTGGCCGTCCTGGTCATCGTGGCCGCCCGGGTCTCGGGGTAGTAGGCCTTGAGTTCCTTCCTTCCGCCCGCGAGCCCTGCCGGCGCCGGTCTCTCGAGCCTCGTCGCGTACGCGCTCCTCGTCCTTGGGACCCTGGCCGCGCTCCTGTTCGTGGCTCGCCGGGTGGGGGAGCGGAGACCCAGCGTCGAGAAGGCGCGGCCGTACGAGAGCGGCGTCGTCCCCACGGGGGAAGCGCTGGTCCTGAGGCCCCTCCCCTTCTACCGGGTCGCCATCTTCTTCCTCCTCTTCGACGTGGAGGCGGCGTTCCTCTTCACCTGGGCCGTGGCCTATGACCGGCTCGCCTGGGGAGGATTCGTCGAGATCGCCTTTTTCATCGCCGTGCTCCTCCTGGGGCTCGTCTACATCTGCAAGAAGAGAGGGCTCGAGTGGGGGACTTCCTCCTCTGCAAGCTCGACGCACTGATCAACTGGAGCCGTCAGCGGAGCCTCTGGCCCATGTTCTTCGGGCTCTCCTGCTGCTTCGTGGAGGAGGCGACCGCCTTCACCTCTCGCTATGACATCGCCCGCTTCGGCTCGGAGGTGCTCCGGGGCTCGCCCAGGCAGGCGGACCTCCTCATCGTATCCGGCACCGTCTTCAAGAAGATCGCTCCCGTCGTGCTCCGCCTCTACGAGCAGATGGCCGAGCCGAAGTGGGTCATCTCGATGGGCTCGTGCTCCAACACCGGAGGAATGTACGACGCCTACAGCGTCGTGCAGGGCGTCGACCAGCTCCTCCCCGTCGACGTCTACATCCCCGGCTGCCCGCCGCGGCCCGAGGCGGTCCTCCAGGGGCTCACGGTCCTCCAGAAGAAGATCGCGTCCGAGCGCCCGGCTCGGGCGCTCTTGAACCGGCCGGGAGGGTCCCAGGGCACCCAGGTCCCCGTGCTCGTGGACGGAGTGACGAAGACCCGGGACACCCGCGGCCCCGGCTACGAGGGAACGAAGATTCGCGGCACCTCCTTCGCGCCGCCGCTCTTCTGGCACGACCGCGCGGAGCTCATGTGGACGCCGCCGGCGCGGCGGATCGAGCTCGACGAAGGCCAGAAGAGCCTGGGGCAGGCCCTCCGGGAGCGCTTCGGCGAGGCGGTGCGCGAGGAGGCCGAGACCTCCGACCTGCCCTCTTTCCACGTCGCCCGGGAGAGAGTCCGGGAGGTCCTGCGGTTCCTCAAGTCCGAAGCCGCCCCCCGCTACCTCCGGCTGGACGATCTGACGGCCATCGACGAGTCCGTGCGCCGCGACCGGAGCTCCTACCCGGACTTCACGCTCGTCTACCACCTCCTCTCCTTCGACCCGCCCTCTCGGGTGCGCCTCAAGGTCGGCCTGGAGGGCCCCGACCCGGAGGCCGAGACGGTGACGGACCTCTGGTCGTCCGCCGACTGGTACGAGCGAGAAGCGTATGACATGTTCGGGGTGCGCTTCCGGGGGCACCCGAACCTGAGGCGGATCCTCATGCCGCCGGGCTGGGTGGGCCACCCCCTCCGGAAGAGCTACCCGGGCCGGGCGACCGAGATGCCCCCGTACACCGGGGCGGACGCCCTGGCCCAGGACCCGATCGAGGCGGCCGAGTACTTCCCGGACTGGGAGGAGCGACAGGAGCTGCTCCTGAACCTCGGCCCCCACCACGAGGGGACCCACGGCCTCATCCGGTACGTCGCGGCGCTCGCGGGGGAGGAGATCCGGCGGCTCGCCATTGAGATCGGCTACCATCACCGCGCGGTCGAGAAGGTCGGGGAGCGGCAGACCTGGCACCAGTTCATCCCCTACACGGATCGGGTCGACTACCTCTCGGGCCTCGCCAACAACTTCTCCTATCTGAACTCCGTCGAGACGCTCGCCGGCATCGAGGTGCCGGAGCGCGCGCAGGTGACCCGAGTGATGCTCGCCGAGCTCTTCCGGCTCTCGAGCCACCTCGTCTGGTTCGCCACCTTCAGCCACGACGTCGGGGCCATGGGCCCGAACTTCTACTGCTTCCGGGACCGGGAGAAGCTCCTCGACTTCGTCGAGCGGGTCACGGGCGGACGCCTCCATCCAGCCTGGTTCCGGATCGGAGGGGTCGCGGCCGACCTCCCGGCGGGCTGGAAGGAGGAGGTCCTGGAGCTCGTGCGGCTCTTCCGGAGCCGGATCCCGGAGTACGAGAGCCTCATCACCGAGAACCCCATCTTCCTGGACCGGACGAGGGGCATCGGGAGGCTCCGGCTCCAGGAAGCCATGGAGTGGGGCGTGACGGGCCCCAACCTCCGCGCCTGCGGTCTCGCCTGGGACGTGCGGAAGGCGTTCCCCTACGGCGCCTACCCTGCCTTCGACTTCGAGATCCCCACCGAGACCGAGGGCGACGCCTACGCGCGCTATCGGGTGCGGGTAGAGGAGATGCGGCAGAGCCTCCGGATCGTCGAGCAGGCCGCCCGGACGATGCCGGAAGGCCGCCACGTCACGGCGGACTACCGCTACGCGATCCCCGAGAAGAAGGACACGCTGCGCGACATCGAGAGCCTCATCCACCACTTCATCAACGTCACCCGCGGCCCGAAGATGCCGAAGGGCGAGGCGTACACGGCCACTGAGGCGCCGCGCGGGGAGCAGGCGTACTACGTCGTCAGCGACGGGCTTCCGCACGCCTACCGGCTGCGGATCCGCGCCCCCGACTTCGCCAACGTCCAGGCACTCCCGCTCATGGCCGTCGGAGGCACGGTGTCTGACTTCATCTCGATCCTCGGGTCCATCGACTACATCATGCCCGACATCGACCGGTGACCGAGGTGCTGCCCGAGACGCTCCAACGCTCCCTGGAGGAGCGGGTCCGGAACGCCGAGCACCCGAGGGAGCTCGCCGTCGACGTCCTCTTCGCCCTCCAGGAGCACTACGGCTACCTCTCGGACGGGGCCGTCGACGAGGCCTCCGCCCTGCTCGGGATGACGCCTCTGGAGCTCGACGAGCTCGCGACCTTCTACAACTTCCTCTACCGCGAGCCCGTCGGCCGCTACGTCATCCACGTCTGCGACAGCACCGTCTGCTGGATGCTCGGAGGGAAGGCCGTTTCGGACCACCTCTGCTCCACCCTCGGGATCGATCTCGGCGGGACCACCCCCGACGGCCTCTTCACGGTGCTTCCGGTCTGCTGCCTCGGCTACTGCGACCGCGCCCCGGCCATGCTCGTGAACCTCAAGATCTACGGCGAGCTCACGCCGGAGAAGATCGACGGCCTCCTCGCGGGGTTGCGGGAGGAGGCGGGGGAATGAGGGTGTCAGGGGTCTCATCGCGCGGGATCCGGGGGGCGGGATCCTCCGACTCCGGACGTGCAATGCCGGTGTCCTGGTCCACAGCGCGCACTCGCGGCGGTTTTGCGGCGCAACTTTCCCGCCCCGGACGGGACTTTCTAGCGCGTTGGTGCGGCCACACGCCCTCCGTCGGAGGACCCCGCCCCCCGGCCCTGACCTCTGCGCCACCCGAAACTGGAGCCCGAAGTCGGAGGACCCAGACCCCCCCCACCACCGCCGAAGCCAGGAGGACCGCGCCCCCCGCCCCCACCGCCGAAGCTATACAGAGCGTCACAATTGTTTGCGCATCTACCCCTGAGCGTAGGGTGGGGCGTTCCGCCGCAGGCGGGTTGCCCCACGCGTGGGCGAACCTCGCTGCGCGAGAACCGCCCACCCTACGGCAACCCGGTACGCGCAACTATTTACGACGTCGTGTATAGCCATGGCTGACACCCGGATCCTCTTCCGGAACCGCCGCCCCGACCGGGCCGCCACGCTCGAGGAGTACCGGGCGAGCGGAGGCTACGAGGCCCTGGCCGCGACCGTGGGCAAGCGGCCCCACCGGGAGGTGGAGGAGCTCATCCTCGAGTCGGCCGTGCGCGGCCGCGGTGGAGCAGGCTTTCCCGCCGGGAAGAAGTGGCTGGCGGTACCCGAGGACGCGCCTTACCCGCGCTACCTCGTCTGCAACGCCGACGAGATGGAGCCCGGCACCTTCAAGGACCGGATCCTCCTCCACGCCGACCCGCACCTCGTCCTCGATGGCATGATCCTCACGGCCTACGGCATTCGGGCCAGCCGGGGCATCCTCTTCCTCCGGCGGGAGTACGAGAGCGCGGCTCGGATCTTCGAGCGGGAGATCGAGGTCGCCAGAGCAGCAGGCTACCTCGGGGAGAACATCCTCGGGAGCGGCTTTTCGTTCGAGGTCACCGTCCACCGCAGCGGCGGCCGGTACATCTGCGGGGAGGCGACCGCCCAGCTGAACGCTATCGAGGGGAAGAGGCCCAACCCCAGGCGGCCTCCCCCCTACCCCACGGTCCAGGGGCTCTGGAACCTGCCGACGGTCTCCCACAACGTCGAGACGCTGGCCTGCGTTCCCTGGATCGTCCGCCAGGGACCCGAGTGGTTCCGCGCCCTCGGCGCCGAGCCCGAGGCGGCCGGCACCAAGCTCTACTGCGTGAGCGGCCGCGTCAACCGACCGGGCTGTTACGAGCTTCGCTTCGGGACGACCCTGCGGGAGCTCCTGGAGGTCCACGCTGGCGGGATGCAGGCCGGCTACGAGTTCAAGGCGTGCCTGCCGGGCGGCGCGTCCACGCGCTTCCTACCCCGGGAGCACCTGGACGTGGAGATGGCATTCGAACCGCTGAAGAAGATCGGGCACCGGCTGGGGACCGGCGCGGTCATCGTCTTCGACGACCGCACCTGCCTCGTCGCCGCCACCCTGAACCTGATCGAGTTCTTTGCGAGGGAGTCGTGCGGCTGGTGCACGCCGTGCAGGGACGGCCTCCCCTTCATCCGCGACCTCCTGCGGAGGATCGAGGAGGGGGAGGGCGAGGAGGAGTTCATCCCCATGCTCCGGCGCATGAGCGAGCAGCTCTGGAACTCTTACTGCGCCTTCGCCCCCGGAGCGGTCTCGCCGCTGGAGAGCCTGCTCACCTACTTCGAGCCCGAGGTGAGGGAGCATATCAGCCTGAGGGCGTGTCCGTTCAAATAACGAGCGTTCTGCGTCAAACCCACGAGGGGTCTGGACCGCGGAGCCAGGAGGCGCGGAAGCGGTCACAGCGTACCGCGTACCACGTCCTGGATTCGGTCGAACCCCGAACACGGAACGCGGAACGTGAAACGCAGAACGTCGCCTTTTACATTCCCACCTTCACCGCCACCCCCAAGTACGGTCCCGACTGCCTGAAGTCGAGGATGACGTTGTTGCCCTCGGCCGCAGCGACGTTGTCCGTATCCAGGTCGATGGAGATGTGGCGGTAGCCGCCCACGACTTCGATGAACGGGAGCGGGTTGTAGGAGACCTCGGCGCTCGCGTCGACGAGAGAGTTCCCGGCATAGCCGATCGCGGTCGCCCGCGCCCGCGCCTCCAGGATGTCTTTCAGGAGGCCGACGTGTACGCCGAGCCCCAAGAGCGGCACGGGAGCCGTGAAGTCCTCGGTGAACCGGGCGGCCGCGACGGTCGGAAGGACGTCGAGGGTCCCGTCCAGGAGCTTCACCTGGAGCACGGGACCGAGCGAGAAGCCCGCGAAGACGTTCTCGAGGTTGATGAAGTCCCACTCCCACGCGAAGTCGAGCATCGTGTACTCGAGGGAGCCGCGAGGGCCGGACAGGTCGAAGCGCGCCCCCGAAACGCTGAGGAGGTGGTTGCTGCCCCGCAAGAAGACCTCACCCACGAGCGCGCTCTCGTCGGAGGTCAGGTCCTTCACGTCGCCGATCTGCCGGGTCAGGCCCGTTCCGACCTCGAAGTCTCCCGAGATCTCCGGGAACCAGAAGACCGCCTTGGCGCCGAGCTCCACCAAGGCGTGCGCGGAGAGGGGAGCCAGCAGGAGCGAGCCCGCCAGCAAGAGAGCCTTCGCTTTCATCGGTACCTCCCGTTCTTCAAGGGCGAGGCGCCGCCTCGCCATGTGGACCGCCGCGCCGCAAACTGGAACGGCGGGTCCCGTCCCGGAGGGCGGGCGGTTCCGATCATAGCCCCGAAGCGCGGAATCACCAGTTCTTGGCCAGGTACTCCATCACCTTGTCGGTCTTCCCGTAGCCGAGGATGCGCAGGGCGTTTCGGAGCTGGAACGCGGTCATGGCGAAGGGGAGGACGCCGACCCTCTTCTGGAAGAGGTCCCAGAGCTCCGCTTCCCTCTCGGTCCGGGAGCCGCCGCCCACCCGCGCCGCGGTCTCGAGCATCGAGGCCATGGCCTCCGGCCAGGAGGAGAAGAGCTGGGGATTGCGCGCGAGAAAACCGGGCCACTCCTGAAAGTGCGCCATGTCGCGCAGCACGAAGCTCTCTTCGAGCCGTCGGCGGTAGCCGGAGAGGCCCGCGACGGTGAAGTCGCCCGCGCGATGGGCATCGAGGACGGCCTCGGCCGCCATCACGCCCGAAGCCATCGCGTAGTTGGAGCCCTCGTGGCTGGGCGACGTGCTCACGAGCCCGGCTGCGTCGCCGGCAAGGAGAAGACCATCCTTGGCGAAGAGCGCGAGCTGATCGTAGCCGGTCTGCGGGAGGAGGTGAGCGCCGTACTCGAGGAGGTCTCCCCCTTTGACGAGCGGCGCCACGGCGGGGTGGGCCTTGAAGCCGTCGAGGAGGTCCACCGGGCTCGCCTTCCGCTCTTTCAGATCCGAGAGGTAGACGACGAGGCCGAGGGAGAGGCTCTCCCGATTCGTGTAGAGGAAGCCCGCGCCCCGGATCCCGTCGGTGGCAGCGCCGATGTACTCCCAGGCGACTCCCTGCTCGCCCTCCAGACCGAAGCGGTCCTCGAGCGTTCCGCGGGGGAGCGCCAGCACTTCCTTCACACCGAGCGCCGCCCTGCCCTCCTCCAGGGGTGGCCTCATTCCTTCCGCCACGGCCAGGAGCGAGTTGGCGCCGTCGGCCAGGATGACGACCGGAGCGAGGAGGCGCCCCTCCTCCGCCTTGCCGCCCTCGGGCATCCGGGCCTCGACGCCGACCACCCGTCCCGCCGCGTCCTTGACCGTCCGGTCCACGACGACGCCGGTGATGAGCTCGACCCCTTCGGCTTCGGCGACTCCGGCGTACCAGCGGTCGAAGCCGGCGCGGAGCACCGTAAACGAGTGGTTGTGGGGCGGCTCGTCCCACCCCGCGGTCCGGAAGGAGAAGCTCGCTTCCGCTCCCCGGGAGAGGACCGAGAGGCCCTTCTTCGCCACGTGCCGCTCCAGGGGAGCGCCCCGCTCCCGGAAGTCGGGGAGGAGCTTTGCGAGGACGTCCGTGTAGAGGACGCCGCCCATCAGGTTCTTGGAGCCTGCGTACGGCCCCCGCTCCAGGAGCGCGACCTTCTTGCCCGCCCGTGCGAGCGTGAGCGCCGCGCTCGCCCCGGCCGGCCCGGCACCGACGATGATGGCGTCGAAGTCGCTCATGCGGCCGCGTCTCCTTTGGCGAGGACCTCGGCCAGCCGGGGCGCCAGGACGCCCGCGTGGCCCGTGCAGTCGTTGATTCCGATCCCGTAGTAGGCGTTTCCCCCGAGGAAGAGCGGACCGAGAGCCGAAAGCTTCGCCTCGATCGCCTCGAGCCTCTTCGCGTGCCCCACGGTGTACTGGGGAATGGCCCGCGGCCAGCGGATCACCCGCGCAAACGGCGGCGGAACCGAGATGCCCAGGGTCAGGCGCATCTCCTCCCGGACGACCGCGAGCAGGGGCTCGTCTTCGAGGCCGACGAGCTCCGGGTTCCTGGCTCCGCCGACGATCTGGGTGAGGAGCACGCACTCGTCCGGCGCGCGCCCGGAGAAGGTGGCGGAGTCCCAGCGGGAGCCGAGGATCTTCCGGCCCTCCGCCCTGGGGATGAGGAAACCGAAACCGTCCACCGGCCTCGGGATGTCGCCCCTCGCATAGCCCAGGGACACGACGGCCGCCGGCACGTAGGGAATGGCGAAGAGGAGGTCCCCGAGGCTCGCGTCGAAAGGCGCCAGGAGCTGAGCAGCGTCGAAGGCGGGGGTGGCCACGACGACCGCGTCGACGCCCTCGATGGAGTCGTCCGCCGTCCGCACGGTCCATCCCTTCTCGCTCCGTTCGAGCGCCCGGGCCTCCCGCCCCGCCCGGACCCGTTCCGTCCCCAGCCGCTCGGCGAGCGTATCGGTCAGGACGCCGGCTCCCTCGTCGAAGCTCCAGAGGTAGCCGCCCGGGCCCGCGGTCTTCGGACCCTCCTGACCCCGCGCCTTGGCCATCTTCTGGAGGCCCAGCATCCCCTTCAGGAGACCTCCGAACTGCTGCTCGATCTGGGCCACCTTCGGAAAGCAGCTCTTTAGGCTCATCACGTTCGGATCGCCCGCGTAGATCCCGGCGCTCATCGGGTCGATGAGCTTCTCCAGGGCCTCGTCGCCGAGGCGGCGCCGGACGAAGGCGGCCACGGACTCATCCTGGGCGGGATCGCCCTGGGGCAGGAAGAACTCCGCGCCCAGCCGGAGCTTTCCGCGGATGGAGATGAGGTCGGAGAGGAGGAAGCTGACGGGATCTTCGGGGAGGAGCTTCAGCGTCCCGCCCGTGAAGATATAGCGCTTGCGGGCTTCGTCGCTCGACTTGAGGAGACGGCCGTCGATGCCGAGCCGCTTCGAGAGCGCCAGGGTGGAGGGTTTGTTGTCGAGGAAGCCCGGCGGGCCTCCCTCCCAGAGGTACCCGTGCTCCCGGAAGGACCGGATCTTTCCCCCGGTCTGGGGATCCCGTTCGAGCAGGGTGAGGTCGAGCTCCAGGGACCGTGCCCGGGCCTCTTCCAGGAGGGACCACGCGGCCGCCAGGCCGGAGAGCCCTCCGCCGATCACGACGGCGCGTTTCATGGCGGCTCCTTCTGCTGAGGAGCGCAGTACCATACGCGGCGGGCTTCGCGAGCGTCAAGGAATTCCGCGGTGGGCGCGGGTCGGCCGGTTTGTGGGACGCGTCTTCCCGTTGACGGGGTCGTAAAGTCAGCCGCGACAGCCGAGTACGGAGGTTCGGGAGAAAGATGTAATCGTCGGGTGTCTACCGGTTTGGGCTTTGGCCCACACCGTTTGCGAGATGATTCTTGGCAAGTAAGAAGCCCGGGCACCTCGGTGTGGAGGCTCGTCGGAGGAGGTTTGAGGAGAACCTGAGGGCGCGGAGGTCCTTGTTCTATTGCCTTTTCTGGCCGGCAACAGTAGAAAACAACAAAGCAACTGCGTCCCCTCGACCCCGTGATAGAACCTCTCTCTCCATCCTTCCCTCAGTCCGGCCCCACCCGTGAATTGGGTAGACCTGACCCCGTCCCTCGGGCTTGGGAATCACCGGGAGAACGGTGAGACTCTCTGCGGGCCTTCTCAACGTTCCGACCTCAGCATCTTCAGGATATGCTTCGCCAAGCTCTCCCTGATCTCCCTGTGACGCGGGATCGGCTGCGAGACCTTGGTTGCAGGATTCTGGTACCAGTCATGCCGCCCACCGTGGCGGACGAGCACGCAGCCCATTTCTTCCAGGGCGCGGAGGAGGTCGGTCCGCTTCATCCTACAACGAGTTCCCCGACGTGGCGCACGTTCGGGATGTGATCGTGCTGAAGGTCGTCAAAGATGTCCTTCAGGTTCTCCTTGAGTTCCTCCAGGTTCGCGCCCTGCGTCCTGTAGTCGGGGAACTCTTCAAGCCAGCCGACGAACATGTCCTCATCGCGGTAGTACACGAACTTCCTGGTGTCCATGGGCATCCTCGTGAGAGGCGGAAAGGTGGAGCCAACCTAGCAAGCGCCGGCTGTTGCGTCAACGGGCAGGACTGAGCGGGCAGGACTGGCGGACGTGGGGGGGGGACACTCTATGTCCTTTCCGTCAAGGGAAGAAAATTCGTAGGGATTTTGGGCTCTTAGGTTTTATGGCTTTCCCCGCGCAAAGCGATCCAGCGGCGCAGTCGTCTGGCGCCCAAGGCCGGCGGTGCCTCACCCTCTG
>JACRCS010000405.1 GCA_016218905.1 Deltaproteobacteria bacterium | reverse complement strand
CGATACCTATGCTGAAGGGGTCGTCGACGTCTCGCGCAAGAGAGACCGCCTTCTTGCACAGATCCTGCCCCTTTTCAAATTCTCCTGTGAAACCCAAACAAAGGCCATACATCCCGTAGATTTGAGAATACAAATTGGCATGCAGCCGAAGATCATCGGCGGTGCGATGGCTGGCCTCCAATAGCCGCACTACTTGTGGGGCGGCCTCCACAGTCTTTGCATAGTGCCCATCCAGGGTATGGTTTGCGAAAAGACTATGAGCAATCTGGGCAAGGACCTGAAGATCAGACAGCTTCTCTGCTTCATGAAAAGAACGCTCCAGGTAAGTTCTTCCGAGGATCACATCTCCGCTATAGGAGTGATACAGGCCAGCGTACCTGTCCATGAGGACCATGCCCCGCCTGTCCCCCAGATCCCTGCACAGCGCCTCCCCCTCCCGCAAGATCTCGGTCGGGACTTCAGGGTAGCCCAGTCTCGCCGCGATGGGCATCATCGAGACAATCACCGTCACGCGCTCTTTCTTGCAGCCCTCGGCCTCGGGCATCTGTCTGAGGAGGGCGAGCGACTCCTTGTGGAACCGGAGCGCTTCCCACAAGGAATGGCTCCGCTTTGCCTTGTCCGCGGAGAGCCGAAGATACCGGAGGGTCTTCTCCGGGCGATCGCCCTTCCCGTAGTGGTAGGCGAGCATCTCGTAGAACTCCTCGAGCCGGTCGGCGTAGATCTGCTCGATGGCCGCTCCAATCCTCCCGTGGAGCTCCTTTCTCCTCTGGGAGAGGAGGCTGTTGTAGGCCACCTCCTGGGTGAGGATGTGCTTGAAGATGTACTCGAGCTCGGGGAAGAGCTTCTTCTCGTAGATGAATTCGAGACCCTGGAGATTCAGGAGATGGGACTTGAGCTCCTCCCGCAAGCCGGTGGTGGCCTGCAGGAGCTGGAAGGCGAACTCCCTCCCGATGACGGAGGCGACCTGCATGGTGCGCTTCAGGTTCTCCTCGAGCCGGTCGATGCGCGCGGCGATGATCCCCTGGATCGTGTCGGGAACGGTGACCTCCCCAGCGCTCCGGCCGAGCACGTAGCGGTGCTCCTTCTTCTCGATGCTTCCGCTCTCCAGGAGGCTGTGCGTGAGCTCCTCCAGGAAGAGGGGGTTTCCTTCCGTGCGCTGGAGGATGAGGTCCTGGAGCTCCCGGGCGATCTCCCCTTCCCGGAGGATCGAGGCCATGAGCTCGGTGCTCGTCTTCGCGGAGAGGTGACCCACGTTGACCTGGGTGTAGTAGGATCGGCTCGCCCAGGGGTGGGTGAACTCCGGGCGGTAGAGGAGCAGGAGCAGGATCGGAGAGTTCGCGATCCAGCCGAGAAAGTAATCGAGGAACTCCCGGCTCGTGGCGTCGACCCAGTGGAGGTCTTCGATCGCGAGGACGAGCGGCCGCTCCTGGCTGATGCGCGAGAATAGGTCCCGGAGGGCTGCGAAGACCCGTTCCTTCTTCTGCCTGGGCTCGAGCTTCCGGTAGGCCTCGTCTTCGACCGTGAGGGAGAGGAGGTCCTGGAGGGGCGGCTGAACCTCTTCGAGCTGAGGATCGAGGGAGAGGACCTTCTCTCTCATGCCCTTTCGGATCTCAGCCTCCCGGCCGCCCTCCGGCACTTCGAAAAAGAGCCGCAGGAGATCCAGGATCGGGAGATAGGGCATGGTGCCGCCGAAGTGGAGGCAGCGGCCCTCGAGGTAGGTGTGGGAAGAGGGATCGAGCAGGTTTCGAAGCTCCAGGAGAAGCCTCGATTTCCCCACCCCGGCCTCCCCCACGATCCCCACCACCTGCCCAAGCCCCGAGGCCGCCTTCTCCCAAGCCTCCCGAAGCGCAGCCAGCTCGCGCTCCCGGCCCACGAAGGGCGTGAGCCCCTTGGCGAGGGAGGCGGCGAGGCGGGTCTGGGCCACCCCGGGCCCGAGGAGCCGATACACCTCCTGGGGCGCCTCCTTTCCCTTGATCGTGCGCTTCCCGAGCGACTCGAGCTCGAAGAAGCCGGAGACGGCCCGGCAGGTGTTGGCCGAGACGAGGTTCGAACCAGGCTCCGCCAGGCTCTGCATGCGGGAGGCGAGGTTCGTGGTGTCGCCGATGGCGGTGTAGTCCATGCGGAGGTCGTCGCCGATGCGTCCCACAATCACCGGGCCGGAGTTGAGGCCGATGCGCATCCGGAACTCCGCGCCGTTGTCCTTCCGGACCTGCTCGCCGTACTCCCCCAGGGACTTCTGGATCGCGAGGGCCGCATGGCACGCCCTCTGGGCGTGGTCCTCGTGGGCAACCGGGGCGCCGAAGAGGGCCATGACCCCGTCTCCGGTGAACTGGTTGATCGTCCCCTCACACTTGTGGATCTCGTCCAGGAGGATCCGGAAGCACCCGTCCATGATTCGGTGGGCTTCCTCGGGATCGAGCTTCTCGGCGAGGGAGGTGTAGTTCGCCACGTCCGCAAAGAGCACCGTCACGAGCTTCCGCTCGCCCTCCAGCGCGCTTCGAGTCGTGAGGATCCTCTCCGTGAGGTGTTTGGGGGTGTAGGACTTGGGCTCGGCGTAGTCCACGGCAGCCGGCTCCACAGGCTTCGTCAGATCGCTCCCGCACCCGCCGCAGAACCGAAACTCGGGGGGATTCGAAAAGGCGCACCTCGGGCAGGTGAGCGCCAGCTTTGAGCCGCACTTTCCGCAAAACCTCATGTTTGCCGGATTGTCGAAGCCGCACCTGGTGCATCCCATTCTCGTCCTCCTTAGCGACTGGCCGCCGGCCCTGACGAAGGCCGAGGATCTCCCCTGCGCCGACGATCCCGTTTTCGGGTCGACCTCGGCCAGGATTTCGTCCAAGAACGGCGAAGCGATCGCCAAGGCGCGTCACGTCCTTGATGATTCTTGCGCGCCACCATTGGCGAGTCAATCGCCGCGCTTGGAGGGGCGTCCGCCAGTAGCCGGCAAGACACCTGGCCATGAAGACCAGGCTGGCACCCCGGGATCGTCTGCCGGCGCTCAGGTCCATAACGCTGCGGTGTTGCCCGCCGAACAGATCTCCCGGTGGCCCGCGCAAACCTGGGCAGCAAGGTGGGGCTGGGTGTCGCAAAGAGAGAAGAGCCCTGAAGCAGGGGAGCCTGGAGTCCCAGGGGCACCCGCCGGCACCGAGGCCAGCGACGACGAAGTGGCCGGTTCGAATCGCCTGCCCCAGGGCGCGAAACACCCGGCGCCCTGGCGTGCCCGAACCTGGGAAGCCAGGTGGGGTTGTGTGTCGAACCACGCGGAGGATTCAGCGGAAGCCGAAGGTGTGGCGCAGCGCGGTCAGTAGGCCGCGTGACGCCGTCAGCGACGGCCGCGAGCTGGGGTCACAGGCTCAGGGACCCTCGCAGCCCCCCCCTTCGGCGGGGGAGG
>JACRCS010000404.1 GCA_016218905.1 Deltaproteobacteria bacterium | reverse complement strand
GGCGGCGTGCCGACCGTCGTACGGCCGAGAACGCCGGCCGCGTCGTTCACGTCCGCCGCGGATTCGCCGTACACGCCGAAGGTCCGTATCGTGGAGCTGGAAGGTCCGATGCCGTGAACGCCCGCCGACATCGCGGCGGCTCCGGTTCCGATCTCCCCCTGCACCCCGTGGACGACGCCCGTCCCCCCGGCGTATCCCCCGACGCCGTGGGAGCCGTTCGTGTTCGAGTAGTTGAAGCCGACCATCGCGGCAGCCGCGCTGAAGCTCCCGCTGACGGAGAGCTGCCTGCCCGCGTTCGGGGTGTTCGTGAAGTAGCCGTTGATGTCGATAATGAGATCGGTGCTGCTCACCGCGGCGAGGACCGAGATGGACGTGCCGGACCCCGCCGGAACGATCGCGGCGTTCGCGAGCGTCTGTGCTCCGAGGTAGTTGAGCGTGGAGACGTTCGGTATCGTGCCGCCCGCGGGCCACGCGATGATGTGGCCGGGCCCGGTCGTGTTCGTCACGGCGAAGTTCAGGGAGAACGCCGAGACGTTAGAGGGAAGACCCGTGCATCCCGACGCCACGACGTTGAACGTACGGGTGGCGGTGGTCAGGGCCGGTGGCCCGTAGGCGCCGCTGAACCCCATTCCGACGCGGGTGTCCACCACGCGGCACGGTGTGACCGCGACGAAGACACCGGGGTTGCCGATGTCGTCGAGGGCGGAAAGCCGAGACGACGTGGACGGGACGGTCCAGTCTCGGAGGGGGATGTCGTCGGCCGAGGCGAGAGGTGCGACGAGCAGCAGAAGACCAACCAGGACTACGAGTGGTCGACAGGGCATGACTTGCTCCTTCTTCTGTCCGGACAGGCGGGACGCTGCGAGGCGAAATCGAACGCGCCTTCGCGCGGGCTCGAAATGAGGCTGTCGCCAATCTGTCGTAGGGCTGAGGGCTTCGCAAGTGTCGTGGGTCACCAAACGAGTGCTTCTGCGCGGGCCAGAGTTCGCTTGTTGAATCAGGGCAGAGCGAGTCCGGATTGGCAGTATTGCGAACGATGAGCATTGCCCGTCGCGCGGGGTCCTCGACTCACCGAGGCCGGGTGTTGGCCTTCAGCCCTGCTCGCCACCTCCGGGTAGACGCCGTGTCGGAGGAATGGGTGGTGGCGAGAGGGTAAGGGGGGCCGCTCGAGCGCCCTGAGGGGCGTTCAGGGTCGCCAGGTCACCGAGTTCCGGGGCCCCTCCCAGACCGTCACTTCCTCGATGCGCGCGTCCTTCGGCAGGCGTCCCGACGTGCGAATCTCCTCCGCCACCCAGAGAGCGACGTTCTCGGCAGTCGGGTTCTTCACGTCGAACGGCGGGACGGAGTTGATGTCGCGATCGTGGAGGCGCGCGGCGAGCTCCCTCACGAGCATTTCCGTCGGGACGAAGTCGACCGAAAGGCCATACGCCCCGAGCGCGTCGGTGCCGAGTGCGACCTCGATCTTCCAGGAGTGCCCGTGGACGGGCTCCGGCCCGTCCACGTAGTCGCGCAGGTGGTGGGCGGCCTCGAAGGTGGCGTGGCAGCGGATCGTGAAGGGCATCTTCCGTTGGGCTGTCGCGCTCAGCGCGTCAGGACCGTCTCCTCGCGGACGACGCGGATGGCGTGCTGGTCTTCGGCGGCGAGCCCCCACGTCGTCTCGATGAAACGCTTCGGGGTCGTGGCGCTTTCGCCCGACAGGGACAGGCGCTGCGTCAGCTCCTCGCCGCTGGGCATCGTGAAGCGGTAGACGGCCTCGGTGGCGGCCTTGCCGAGCGAGCGGGCGCCGGCGGGGAGCTCGGTCCAGCCGAGGAGCCGCATCCCGGGAGGGAGGCGGTCGTTGACGGCGGCGAGGAACTCCGGCGCGAGGGTGTCGACGACGTCGAGGTCGAGGAGCTCGTGGCGCGATTCCTGCCCGAGCGGAAGCGCCGGCCCCATCGAGAGGCGGATGTGCGGGTTGAAGCCTTCCGTGTAGCGAACCGGGACCCGCGCGGCGCGGAAGGCGCGCTCGAGGATGTCCATGACGTTACGGTGCGAGAGGTAGCGGGCGTCGCCGAGCTTCTCGAAAGAGACGCGCCACGTCTTCGCGATCGCCGCGCTCTCGCTCGCCCCTCCGCGGTGCCTTCGCCGTTCCCGCAAGGGCAGGAGGTCGGGCGTCGCCTTCATCCGGTAGGCCGCCCCCTTCGCCCTGTCGGCGTAGGCCGAGCCGCGCCCTCCGTCCCGGGCGTCGGAGACTCCGCTCGCGACCCCCGAGGCGGAAGGGAGGGCGGGGCCGGCCGCAGGGGCTTCGGCCGGGGACGCGGGAGGGGCCCCGGCGAGGGACGGCAGGGTGAACGAGAACCCCTCCGGCATTCCGTTCGCAAGGACCGTGTCCTCGCCGTTGCCGGGAACGCCGCAGGCCGTGCAATGCCCCCACTTGCAGTCGTCTGTCGCCATCTCCTGCAGCGCCTTCTTCCACTCGACGACGAGGAAGGGCTTGCGGATCGAGGCGTCGACGACGTCCCACGGGAGCGTCTCCTTGAGGTCCTTCTGCCGCAGGTGCCGCTCCTTCGGGATACCGGCGGCCGCCAGCGCTTCGGTCCAGCGCTCCCAGGAGAAGTGCTCGGACCAGCCGTCGAACTTCCCGCCGCGCTTCCAGACTTCCAGGAGCGCCTTCGACATCCGCCGGTCGCCGAGCGAGAGCATCGCCTCGATCTCGGCTTCCTTCGGCTCGTGCCACTTCAGCTTTGCGCCGCGCACAGGACGGAACTTCTCCCTCAGGTAGACGAGCTTCTCCGACAGCTGCTCCACGCCGTCGAAGGCGGACCACTGGAACGGCGTGAAGCTCTTCGGGACGTAGGAGCCGATGGAAACGTGGACGGTGGCCCGCACGCCCTTTCTCCGCCCCTCGGCCAGAATGTTCGCGACCAGCGTCACGAGCTCGTCGAGGTCGGCCGTCGTCTCGGAGGGGAGGCCGATCATCGTGTAGACCTTCACGAGGTCCCACCCGCGCTCGAACGCGACGCCGGCGGCCTTCACCATGTCGGCGTTCG
>JACRCS010000390.1 GCA_016218905.1 Deltaproteobacteria bacterium | reverse complement strand
GAGTCAGAAGTCTTACCCCTACAGCAGGTCCCACTTACCCAAGCCGCTCTCTGAGGGCTGGCCGCCTTGCCTCGCGAGGCGAGGCCCTCCCCGGGCTTCACGTGTGCAAACGGTGCACGCCCGGGTCAGGAGCCCAAGCCTCCCCACGCAGAGCTCTAGGCGGGTCATAGCACTCTACCCAGTCCCCCACCTGGGCCTTCTTGAAGTCGGCGAGCTTCAGGCCCACTTTCTGACCGGCGCGCGCTTCGGTGACCGTGTTGTGCTCGATGTGGAGCGACTCGATCACGCCTTCGTAGATGGTCCCCGGCGCCGAGATCAATCGGAAGTGCCGGCCCTTCAGGAGCCGCCCCTCGAGGACTTCGCAACCGATGATGATGCCCTTCCGGCTGCTCTTGAAGAGCGCGATCACCCGCGCCTTCCCGAGCACCTCCTCGCGCGGTTCTGCCGGGACGAGGCGCTTCGCCACGCTCTCGACGTCCTGCACCAGACGATAGATCACGTCGTAGAGCCGCACCTCGACCCCGTGCTCACGCGCGAGCTCCTCGACCTTCGGGCGCACTCCCACCTGGAACCCGAGGACCAGCCGACTCGCCGTGCCCGCCATCAACAGGTCCGACTTCGCGACGTCGCCGATGCCGCGTTCTATGAGCCGAAGCTCGACTCCGGAGAGGTCCGCCCGGGAAAGGGCGGAGGTGATCGCCTCGAGGGTCCCCGCCGTGTCGGACTTGAGCACGACCTCGAGTCTGGGCGGGGCGGCGTCTCCCTCGCCCGCGGAGGTCCCCCCGGAGTGGACTACTTTCGTTCGATGCGGCACGTTACCTCGGTTCGAAGGTCATGCAGTCGGCGTGGTGTTTCTCGGGATGGACCTCCATGCCGACGGTGATGGTCCCGGCGACGCACTCGAGTCCCGCGTTGTAGCGGCAGTGTCCGACCTTGCACGCGCCAACGCCGGCGGAGATGCCTTCCGCGACGCCGTGGACGGGAGACGGAAAGAAGGTGTCACAGATCGGATCGGCTCCTTCCCCGACGGTGATGGCGAGCGCGTGGCAGGCTTCGTTCACGTTGTACGCACAGTCGCGCGCGTTGCAGCCCTTCACGACGGACATCCTCGAAGGCATTGGCACCTCTTCGGTGGACGATGCACACTTCGGCAGTGAAACCGTAAACGGCAGCGGCTTTCTGTCAAGGCCTGGACGCGGTTTCGGAGCGCGTCTGAGTTCGTTTGGGCGGCGCGGACCCCTGTGGTAGATAGAGTGATCGGGAGTTGGCGGTGATCGGGAGGCGTGCCGTGGAGCCTTTGGAGGGCTGGATCAGAGGACAGATCGGGGCCGGCGGCCCGGTGATCTTCGAGCAGTTCATGGATTGGGCGCTGTACCACCCGGAGCACGGGTACTACGCGTCCGGTCGGGCGGCCCTGGGCCGTGACGAGGGGGACTTCACCACGGCGCCGCAGATCTCGGAGCTTTTCGGAACCTGCCTGGCCAGGCTGATTTCAGCGGCCGACCGTGCGCTCGGAAGCCCGGCTCGCTTCAGCCTCGTGGAAGGAGGCGCTGGGGAGGGGAGGCTCGGCCGACAGATCCTCGATGCACTCCAGCTCCGGGACCCGAACCTCTACGGCCGGCTCACGTACTCTCCGGAAGAGTCCGGCGAAGCCTGGAGAGCCCGGCAGGAAGAGCTCCTCGCTCCCCATCGGGCGCGGGTGGCGAACGCCCAGGCCCGCGACTTCGTGGGACTCTACCTCTCGAACGAGCTCGTGGACGCCTTCCCGGTCCACCGTCTGGTGCGGCGAAACGACACCCTCTGGGAGGTCTACGTAGGCCTGGAGGCGGACAACCTGACGGAGCTCCTCCTTCCGCCCAGCCGGCCCGAACTCGCGCAGCTTCTCGAAGAAGAGGGCGTCCACGTGGAGGAGGGGTGCGAGGTGGAAGTGAATCTCCGCGCCCTCGAGTGGCTGCGCTCCGTCGCCGGCCGCTTGCGGCGCGGCTACGTAGTCACCGTCGACTACGGCGACGAAGCGGAGTCCCTCTACGGTCGCCGGCGGGCGGGGGGAACTTGCCTCGCGTACGAGAGGCACCGTACGTCGGAGGAGCTCCTCGCACGGCCCGGCCTGCGGGACCTCACCGCCCACGTCGACTTTACGGCGCTGAGGAGAGCCGGGCTCTCTGCCGGCCTGGAGGCCGCGCCGTTACGGACGCAGAGGGATTTTCTCTTTGGCCTGGGTTTCCTGAGGGAGGTGGAGGAGCTCGAGCACCGAGGTCTCTCGGAGGCGGAGCTCCTCGCGGCCCGGAGGGCTCTGGCTCCGTTGCTCTTCCCGGGAATGGGAGAGGCCTTTCACGTCCTGGTGCAAGCGAAGGACGCGCCGCTCTCGGCCCTGCCGTTGGATTCGAAGCGGGCCGTAAAGGGCTGAGTCCGCTCCCGCCTTATCAGGTGGGGAGCTCGCGCTCCATTCGGGCCAGAACGGCTTCCAGTCCCTCGATCCCTACTTCCTGCGCGGCGATCCTCTGTTGAAAGGCCGCGGTATGGGAGAGGATCGTCTCGGTCTCCTCCCGTTCCTTGGCGACGGCCGTCAAGAGATCGCGCAGGCTCCGGTCGATGATCGAAATGGCTTCCGAGATGTACCGCCCGACGTTCGCCTGCTCGGCGGTCGCGAACTTCACCTGTTCCGTCAGGCTGCGCATCACCTCGGTGCTCCGGCTCACGCTCTCCCCGTTCCCCCGATGTTCCTGCGCGGCGAGCCGGATCTGCGACACCATCGTGCTCACTTCGTGCATCGACGTCATGACGCTCCGCGAACCGCGGGCCTGCTCTTCGGTCGCGCGCAGGATGCCTCGCGCCATCTCATGGGAGAACTGGGCCGTCGAGAGGATTCGGGAGAGGATCGACCCCGCCCTCTCGGCGAGCTCGACGCTGCGGCCCATGCTCCTCTCGCCTTGGGAGACGCCCTCCATCACCGCTTCCATCCGCTGGCGGGTGTTCCCGATGATCCTCGAGATCTCGTTGGTGGAGGCCGCGGTTCGATCGGAGAGGTTCTTGATCTCATGGGCCACCACCGCGAAGCTCTTCCCGTGCTCCCCCGCCTGGGCCGCGATGATCGCGGCGTTGAGGGCCAGGAGCTTCGTCTTGTCGTTGATCTCGTTGATGATCTTGACCACGCTCCCGATGGCCCGCGAAGCTTCACTGAGCTCTTCCATCGCGCCGGCGGTCTCTCGGATCACGCCGTAGGAGTTGTGGATGCCGCGTAGCGTCTCCTGAACGGCGTCGCTTCCCTCCCTCGCCGACTCGGCCATGCGACCGCCCAGAGCGCTCGCTTCACGCGCATTCTGTTCGATCTCGCGGGTGGAGGCGTCGATCTGGGCGACCGCCGTGGCGGTCAGGTCCGTCTCTCGCGCCAGGACCTCGACGCTGTCGGCCACGCTGACGATGGACCGGACCATCTCCAGCACGGCCGACGCGGTGGTTCCCACCTGTCGGGCGAGTTGGTCGGCGCTCGTCGCCACGTCGTCGATGCTCGTGGACATCTGGATCAGACTCGTGGAGTTGTCGCTCGTCGAACCGGCGATGGCGTCGAGGCTCGCTCGGATCTGCTCCATCGCCTCGTCCAGGTTAGTCCCCGACCGGCAGATCTCCTCGGAGGAGGCGCACCCCTCCCGGAGCGCCGCCCGGAATTGAGCCGCCGCGTCTCGAACGTCGGAGCGGAAGGTTCGGAAGGCGTCCTCGAGGGAGGTCGCCCGGCGCTCCTGCGTCGCCGCCTCCCGCGAGCACTCTTGGAGAACGCCTTCAATTCTCGCCAAATCGCCGCAGGCCAAGGCGCGCCCCGAGCCGGTCGGATCCGCACCCGGTCGGTCGCGGCCGAGTTCCCGAAG
>JACRCS010000393.1 GCA_016218905.1 Deltaproteobacteria bacterium | reverse complement strand
CCGCTACCCCAAAGGGATTCGGGTCACTGATGAAGAGCTTGCCGGAGTGAATCTGCATTGCGACGCCTTCCACGGCGAGTGGAACTACACGATCTCGCCTCGGGGTCAAAACGACTCAGTTATTTAGTAACGGCCCCTTAGCCGAATCGTGTTGCGGAAATGCTACGAGGCGTTGAACGTTGGAGCAACGCGCGGTCATGGCCCGAAAGCCGTCGCCCCTCGCGGCCTCAGATCGGAACTGCGCGGCCGGGAGCGAAGTGGGCAACTCGCTCAGCGTTCCGTCCAGAGCGGTGCGACGGAGGCGGGACGCGTCCCGGCCAGGGCCCGTGTGAGAAACTTCGGGCAGCGATCGTGATCCTCGCTCCGGCAGAGTCCGGCGGACGCCTCCCGCTCGGGGCACGGCGCTGGCGCGCCGAGGAACGGGCACGAATCGAAGCTCGTGCGCGGGTCCCGGGGGCGTGGGTTGGCGTTGCTCGACATGAAATCGTCTCCTTGGATCGTGCAGTGAGAGCGGGATCATACCACCGCGATGTTTTGGGAACGTGAAAGCCGCATGAACGTTTCGGCAGGGCTACGACAGGCGCTGGAAAGAGGCTCGCACCTAACAGAAAAGGGGCCGCCACGCGGCCCCTTTCGTCGAGACGGTCTCCCGGCTCCGGTTTACTTGAGCGCGGCCTGGTTCTTTGTGACGAGCTCGCCGGCGATCGCGTCGAACCCCTCTTTTTCGGCCATCTTCTGACCCTCCGGCGAGAGTTGGAATTGGATGAGCGCGAGGACGTCGCCTTTCGGCCTCCCGTTCGTGTACTGGTAGAGCGCCCGGCCAAGCGAGTACTTGCCGGCCTTGACCGCCTGCCGGTCGAGCGGGCTCACGCTCTTTCCGTCCTTTCCGATGACGTCCACGGGCTTGATGCCGGGGAGGACCTTTCCCTTCTCGTCGAGCACGTAGCCGACGCCCACATACCCCGCGGCGGAGGGGTCCTTTGCGACCGCCTCCAGGATCTGGGCGTTCCCGTTCATCTGGTTCATCGTCTTGGCGTAGTCCTTGTTCCCGAGCACGTGCTCCTGAAAGAAGACATAGGTGCCGGAGTTGGGCTGGCGGCCGTAGAGGGTTACGGGCGCGTCGTTCCCGCCCAGTTGCTTCCAGTTGGTGATCTCGCCGCGAAAGAGCCTTCCGATGTCTTCCGGCTTGAGGGCCTTGATCGGATTCTTGGCGTTTACGATCACCGACAGGCCGTCGACGGCCACGGCGATCTCCACGGGGTTGATCCCTTTGGCCTTTGCCAGCTCGATCTCCTTCGGCTTGATCTCGCGCGACGAGTTGGCCACATCGGCCCTGCCGTCGATGAGGGCCGCGATACCCGTCCCGGAGCCGCCGCCGGTGACCGCGACGAACTTGCCGGTCTTCTCGGTGAAAGCCTCCGCCCAGGCCTGGGAAAGGTTCACGAGGGTATCGGAGCCCTTCACCTGGACCATCTTCTGCTCCGCCGCGGCGAAACCGGCGGAGAGAGCCATTGCGAGCGAGAAGCCGGCGATCAGGACACGTTTCATGGGGACATCCTCCTTCACAGCGTTTGTTGTGACGTTGCCCTTCAAATGAGATGACCGTTAGTCTAACGAGTCTTTGTTACCGAACTGTAAACGCCTCCTGATCGTTTCGTGACAGCCCCCGCCGGCCGCGACGCCCGGGTGGTTCGCGCCGGACGGCCGCTCGCGCCTTTCATGAGATCGCTACACGACCGTAACCGAATCGTAACGTTCTCGCTGTATGCTCGCGCGCGGACTTCGATAGGAGAGAATCGTGACCGAGCGATATCAGATGGCGCTGGCGCTGCCCGGCTAGCACAGCCGGAGGGCGCCGAAACTGCGCCCGCGGCGGTGGGGTGAACTCGCGATCGAGGCTGGCCTCGGGGCCTGCGGCTACGCCTCGGTCCTGGTGTTGGGGGGGATCTTCGTCCTCCTCCTGTGGCAGGGAGCGAAGGCCTTTCGAGAGATCCCCCTCTGGGACTTCCTGAGCTCCACGCGCTGGGACCCGACGAGCCCCGAAAAGGCCGGCTACGGGATCCTCTCGCTCGTCGCGTCGACGGTGTTGACCTCGGCGGGAGCCATGTGCCTGGCCGTTCCGGTGGGCGTGGGAATGGCGGCCTATCTTTCGGAGTTCGCCGGGCGCCGCGTGCGGGAGACCCTCAAGCCCGCCATAGAGATCCTGGCGAGCGTGCCCAGCGTCGTGGTCGGCTTCCTGGGAGTCGTGGTCGTCGGCCCATGGCTCGCCCGCGTCTTCGGGCTCCCGAACGGGCTGAACGCCCTCAACGGGTCGATCCTCCTCGCCGCCATGTGTCTGCCGACGGTCGTCAGTCTTTCGGAGGACGCCTTCCGGGCGGTTCCCCGGGACTACCGCCAGGCGAGCCTCGCCCTAGGGGCGAATCCCTGGGAAACCCTGGTTCGGGTGACGCTCCCGAGCGCCCTTCCGGGGATCCTCGCCGCCGTGATGCTCTCCCTCGGCCGCGCCATCGGGGAGACCATGACCGTCCTGATGGCGTGCGGGAACGCCCCTGCCTTTCCGAGCGGCTTCCTCTCGGCCGTCCGGACCATGACCGCCACGATCGCCATCGAGCTCGGCGAGGTCCCCCACGGCACGACGCACTACCACGCGCTCTTCGCCGTCGGCTTCGCCCTCTTCGTGCTCTCCTTCGGCGTCAACGTCGTCGCGGATTGGATCCTGCACCGCTTCCAGGGGAGGCGGCGATGACAAAGAGTCCGGAGTCGAGCCCGAGGATGGGGTCGGATCGCGTAGCCCAGGAGGGCGGGAGCGATCACGGGGGCCGGCGAGCGTGGCGCAAACGCTTCGCGTCCGGGATCGGCCGCGCGTACGTGCTCCTCTGCACGGTGCTCGGCATTCTCACACTGGCCGTGATCCTCGGGTTCATCGTTGAAAAGGGCTTTCCCGCCCTGAGCTGGGAGTTCCTGACCGCCCGGCCCCGAAAGGGCATGACCGCGGGAGGGATCTTCCCGGCCATCGCGGGGACGACGATCGTGAGCCTCCTGACCGTCCTCTTCGCCCTGCCCCTAGGCGTCGGCGCGGCGATCTACTTGAACGAGTACGCGCCGGACACCCGCGGGACACGCCTGATACGCCTCGCGATCCGCAACCTCTCCGGCGTCCCCAGCGTGGTCTACGGCCTCTTCGGCGTGGTCCTCTTCGTCAATCTCATGAACCTCGGCACGAGCATCCTCTCCGCAGGATGCACGCTCGGACTCCTGACCCTGCCCTGGATCATCACGGCGAGCGAGGAGGCCCTGCGGGCGGTGCCCCGGGCATACCGGGACGGCGCCCTCGCGCTGGGGGCGACGCAGTGGCAGGCGATCCGTACGGCCGTCCTGCCCCCGGCCATCCCGGGTATTCTGACCGGCGCGATCCTCGGCCTCTCCCGGGCGGCCGGCGAGACGGCCCCGATCCTCTTCACCGGCGTCGCCTTCTACCTGCCCTTCGTCCCCAAGTCGGCGTCGGACCAGTTCATGGCGCTCCCCTACCACCTCTACATTCTCGCTACCCAGCACCACTCCATCGAGAAGGTCCGACCGCTCGCCTACGGGACGGCGCTCGTGCTGGTGGGGCTCGTCTTCCTTTTGAACCTCGGCGCGTTCGCGGTGCGGTACCGGATGCGCAAGAAGCTGGAGAGTGCCCGCTGATGGAGAACGCGACGATCCGGTGCCGGAATCTGACGCTCTGGTACGGCGAGAACAAGGGCTTGGATGACGTCAGCCTGGAAATCCCGCAAAACCAAGTGACCGCCCTCATCGGGCCATCGGGGTGCGGCAAGAGCACGTTCCTGCGCTGCCTGAATCGAATGAACGACCTCATTCCGGGCGTCCGGACCGAGGGGCAGGTGCTCCTCGACGGCGAGGACGTCCTCGCCGCCGGCACCGACGTCGTGGACCTGCGGCGACGGGTAGGAATGGTCTTCCAGAAGTCGAATCCCTTCCCCAAGTCCATCTTCGACAACGTAGCCTACGGCCCGCGCATCCACGGAACGAGCGACAAGGCGAAGCTCGCCGAGATCGTCGAGGCGGCGCTGAAGAAGGCGGCCCTCTGGGACGAGGTGAAGGACCGGTTGCGAGACTCCGCCCTGGAGCTCTCGGGCGGCCAGCAGCAGCGCCTCTGCATCGCGCGGGCCCTGGCGGTCGAACCCGAGGTCCTCCTGATGGACGAGCCGGCGAGCGCGCTGGACCCGATCTCCACTGCCCGGATCGAGGACCTGATCGACGAGCTGAAGCAGCGGTACACCATCATCATCGTGACCCACAACATGCAGCAGGCGGCACGGATCTCTAACCACACCGCGTTCTTCTATCTCGGTAGACTGGTGGAGTACGATCGCACCGAGGTGGTCTTCACGAACCCCAAGGAAGAAAGGACGGAGGCGTACGTGACGGGTAGGTTCGGGTAGGAGCGAATTATCAGTCGTCAGTTATCAGTTGTCAGTCCTTCGGAAGAACTGAATACTGAAATCTGACAGGCGCGAGCACCTGTCTTGAGGAGCCATGGAAAGACATACCAGCAAGACCTACGAAAACGACCTCGTGCGGCTGCAGGAGAAGATCCTGCGGATGGGCGGCCTGGTCGAGGACTCCATCGCTCGCGCCATGCAGGCGCTCGTCGAGCGCGACCCGAACCTCGCGCAAGGGGTGGTGGAGCGAGACCCCATGGTCAACCGCCTGGAGGTAGAGATCGACGAGCAGTGTATCGAGCTCCTCGCGCTGCGGCAGCCTGCCGCGGGAGACCTCCGGCTGATCATTACGGGCCTGAAGATCTCGACGGACCTCGAACGGATCGGCGACCTGGCGGTGAACCTCGCCGAACGGGTCCTGGAGCTCCTGGAGGCGCCGCCGCTGAAGCCTCTCATCGACTTGCCGAGGATGGCGGAGAAGACTCGCACCATGGTGCGCGATGCCCTCGACGCCTACGTCCGGCGCGACGCCGACCTCGCCCAGGCGGTCTGTGCCCGGGACGACGAGGTGGACGACCTCAACCGTCAGGTGTTTCGAGAGCTCCTCACCTACATGATGGAGAACGCGGCCAACATCTCGCGGGCCATGGGGCTCACCTCAATCGGACGGTACCTGGAGCGCATCGCCGACCACGCGACGAACATTTCCGAGATGGTGATCTACCTCGTGAAGGGGAAGGACATCCGGCACACCTTCGGCAGCGGTCCGAAGAAGCCGGCCAAGGAGTGAGGCGGCCGTGGCGCGAGTGCTCATCGTCGATGACGAGGAGGACCTCCTCGACGTCCTCGATTACAATCTGGGCGTGTCCGGCTACGTCGTCGATCGGGCCCAGGCCGGATGGGCGGCCCTGGAGCTTGCGGAGAAGAACGCGCCGGACCTGATCCTGCTCGACGTCATGCTGCCCGACCTGCACGGGTTCGAGGTGCTCCGAATCCTTCGCACCCGGGAGAAGACGCGCTACACCCCCGTGATCATGCTGACTGCCCGGGGCGAGGAGGCGGACGTGCTCGTCGGGTTCGAGCTCGGCGCGGACGACTACGTGACGAAGCCTTTCAGCCCCCGCGCCCTCCTCGCCCGGGTCCGAGCGGTCCTCAAACGCTCGGGCGGCGACGACAACCACCGTCCCAGACTGCGCTTCGACGACCTGGAGGTGGATCTGGACGCGCATCGGGTGTTCCTGGCCGGAGAGGAGATCGTCTTGGCGCCCCAGGAGTTCCGACTCCTCGCCTTTCTCGTAAAGCATCCCAACCGCGTCTACACGCGGGAACAACTTCTCTCGAACGCGTGGGACCAGAGCGGGTACGTGGACCCCAGAACCGTGGACGTCCACATCCGAAGGCTTCGTTCGCGGATCGAGAGCGACCCCTCGCAGCCCTGTCGGATCGAGACGGTACGGGGCGCCGGGTACCGGTTCAACCCCACCGGCGGCTTGTCCCAGCGAGGATGAACGACCCGGAGACCTTAATCCTGGTCCCCCCGCCTTGACGTCCCGCTTTTCCGTGCTGTAAAACAACTCCTCAAACTCGACAGCTCTCTCGATCCGTGGACTGCGTCGCGGGCGGGCTATCGGTGCTTCGAGGCGAGAGATGAGCGGTCTGGGCGTCAAGCAGTTGCAGGACATCCTCCGGATCAACGAGCTCGCGCACTGCCTCCCCGATCGGAGCCTGCTCGGGCGGGAGGTCCTGAACGCCGTTTGCGGCGCGCTCGGGGTCGAGAAGTGCATCTTCATCCTCCAGGAGGAAGGCGCGGCGGCCCCCGACTTCTTCGTGCGCGGCATCGACCCCATCGACGTCGAGCGCTATCGCGCGTACTTCCACGCCCAGGATCCCCTCGGTCTCATGTCCTTCGAGGCCGATCGTCTGGTCGTCGCCAAGGCGACGCGCGAGAGGCCCACGGTGAGCCTGCAGGAGCTCGTGCCCCGCCGCGAGTTCGTGTCGACGGAGTACTACAAGGAGTTCTACCGCCCGCAGGGCCTCTTCTACGAGATCGTCACGTACCTGGAGCTCCCGAGCAAGGTGAGGGGAGTCATCGATCTCCTGCGGACGGAACACGACCGGGCCTTCACGGCCGGCGAGATGCAGCTCATGGACGCCCTCGCGCCCTACATCGCCCGCGCCGTCCAGACCTTTCGGACGCGGCGGGAGCTCGAGGCGAAGGAGAGCGCGATCACGATCTACGAGGATCGGGCCCAGGAGGGACTCCTCCTCTGCGACGCCTCCATGAGGATCGTGTACGCGAGCCGGAAGGCGAAGGACTTCTGCGAAGCCGTGACCGGGCAGCCGCTCCCCTCCACCCTGCCGCAGGCCTTCCAGGACGAGCTCGGCCCGGCGGAGGAGTCGGTCCGGGGCGGCCGTGTGGTGCCCCTCCTCCCGAGGGAGCGTTCCTTCGTGGTCGGGGCCCGCAGGTACCAGCTCCGTTACGAGCTCACCGAGACCGCCGACGGAGCCCGGACGCAGCCCCTCCTCTCGATCTCCATCAGTCGTTGCGAGCACTCCAGGGCGGCCTACGAGGCCGCGCTGAAGCAGCAGTTTCACCTGACGTGCCGCGAGATCGAGATCGTCGGAAAGATCTTCGACGGGCTGACGAACGCCGAGATCGGGGACGAGCTCTTCATCAGCGAGTTCACCGTAAAGAAGCACCTCCAGAACATCTGCGAGAAGCTCAAGGTCCGGAGCCGGACCGGCATCATCTCCGCCGTCCTCCGGGCCTGCGAAGACGTCCGCGCGCCCGTCGCGAGCCTCGCCACCTGACGACTGCGCCTCAGACCATCGAGATCAAGCAAGCCCAGTTTGTCCTCACGCAACGACGCGGCGTGAGAACCGGCCTTGATTTTTGGTTGCGAGCGTTGCCCCGTTGCGTGAGGCGGAGTTTTCCCCAAACTGCCCCCTACCCCCGCTGAATACTACTTTCGTGGAATTGGAGCCGGCGCGTGGGCCGTCTAGGATGGGTTCGCGCGAAAGGCGAGCGCATCTCGTGCGAGTCTCGGTCCCCGGAGGGAGAGCCCAAGTGAGCCAGCCGCTGTCGTGGATTTCCGTAGGGGAGCTCGAGGACGCGTTCACACCGGAGACGAACGCGAGCCCGCTGACCGGAGAACTGGCCGGTCGGTCGTTCCGGTTCGGTTTCGAGAACGGCTGGACCATGGACTGCCGGTTCGCGACGGATCGGAAGCTCTTCTGGAACCGCGTGGACCCCTCTCCTCCCGGCGATCTCAGGGAGGAGGCGTACTGCGCGTTCGAAGTGCGCGACGGCATCTACTTCGTCGACTTCGTCGTGAGCTCCCAGGCGGGGACGGCGATGAGCCTCGTCGTCGACCTCTCACGAGGGGTGGTAACGGCGCTCATCGGGCGGCTGCCCACGGAGGGGGAAGCGAGGCAATCCCTCCTGGACCGACTCGAACAGGGCAAGGAGCTCACAAGCGTCGCCGCGACCTTCCTCAGCGGCGCCGTCGGCCGGGCCTTCACCGCGGAGACCCCCCGCCACCGTCCCACGGACGAGCTCGTGGGAAGGCACGTCGAGTACACCTACAGCCCCACCGAGCGCTACGAGCACGTCTACCTGAACGAGAACCTCTACACCTGGCACTGCCTCCTCGGTTCGGAGAGGGGACTCGCCGACACGGACCGTTGCCACTGTCTCAAGCTCGCGGACGAACTCTACCTCTTCGTCTGGCGGGAGAAGGTCGTCCCGACGCTCGGGGCCGTGGTCGTCGACCTCCAGCAGATGAAGACCACGGGAAAGATCCTCGGCTATCGGGGCGGCGACTTCGGGACGGTCTCGAACTTCACCGTCGGCGCGCGCGCTCGGCTGCTGAACGTGACGCCGCGGCAGCCCCCCCGGGATGAGCGATGAGCCTTCGGAACAAGGTCGTCCTCATCACCGGGGGAGGGACCGGGATCGGCGAGGCGTGCGCGCGGCGGTTCGCCTCGGAAGGCGCCCACGTCGCCGTGATGGGGCGGCGGAGCGGGCCAGTCGAGCGGGTCGCCGCGGAGATCGGCGGAATTGCCCTTACGGGCGATGCGTCTCGGGACGCCGAGGTGCGTCGGGCCCTGGAGCTCGTCCTGGAGCGCCACGGGGGCCTGGACGCGCTGATCGCCTGCGCGGGAGGGCTCGGCAACGGGAGCGCCCTCGAGACCGACGACGCGTCGTGGGAGGCGTGCTTGCGCGCGAATCTCACGAGTGCCTTCGTCTCCGCCCGGGAGGCGCTGCCGTCCCTGCTCGCCCGGCGGGGAGCGATCGTCATCGTCTCCTCCATCGCCGGCCTGGCCGCGGGCCCGGAAGTCTGCGGCTACACGACCGCCAAGCACGCGCTCATCGGGCTGACCCGCTCCCTCGCCCGGGACTACGGGCCGCGGGGCGTCCGCGTGAACGCCGTCTGCCCGGGATGGGTCCGGACGCCCATGGCCGACGAGGAGATGCTGCCGCTGATGGAGCGAAACGGGATCTCCCTCGAGGAGGCCTACGCCGTCGCCACGTGCGAGGTGCCGCTGCGCCGGCCGGCGAGCCCCGACGAGATCGCCGCCGTCTGCCGGTTCCTCGCGTCGGAGGAGGCCTCGATCGTTACGGGCGCGGTCCTGCCCGCCGACGGCGGCTCCACGATCGTCGACGTTCCGACCCTCGCCTTCTCCTGGTCCGCCTGAGTGGCCAGCTTCTGCTGGATAACGGATGTTTGCATTTCACGAGCCGAGGCCGGATCGGAACGAGCCGCAACAGGCCTACGCCGGACCGATAGGGGGCGGAATGAGAGCCGCCCGGAGCCGGCAACTGTCGAGACGCCTTGAGCTTTGCCGAACACCTCGCCCGCCGGCGCGGCGAAGGAGAGGGAATACTACTTTCGTAGAATTGTGTTTGCTCCATGCCTTCGTTACCATCGTCACACGTATATGCCGGCACCCCGCGTCGGACTGGCTTGGGGAGCCGGAAGAGAGGAAGCCATGAAGATCGGGGTGCCGAGGGAGATCAAGGCCGGGGAGAAACGGGTCGCCTGCACACCCGCTCTCGCGAGGGCTCTCGCCGGGCACGGCCACCGGGTCTTCGTGGAGGCTCGGGCGGGGCTGGGGGCCGGGTTTTCGGACGAAGCCTACCTCACTGCCGGCGCGGTCCTCGTCGACCGCCCCGAAGACGTCTGGGGCGAGGCCGACCTGGTCTTGAAGGTGAAGGAGCCGATCGCCCCGGAGTTCGACTCCATGAAGCCGGGTCAGGTCCTCTTCACGTACCTCCACCTGGCCGCGGACCGGAACCTGACGGAGACCCTCCTGGCCAAGCGCGTCGTCGGGATCGCCTACGAGACGGTTCAACTGGAGGACGGCTACCTTCCGCTCCTCGCCCCCATGAGCGAGGTGGCCGGCGCGCTCTCGGTCCAGGCGGGCGCCCTCTGTCTCGAGGCGAAGAGCGGCGGCCGGGGCATCCTCCTCTCGGGCGTCCCGGGCGTGAGGGCGGCGCGGGTCACCGTGATCGGGGGCGGCACTGCCGGGCTCGCGGCCGCCCTGGTCGCCGCAGGGATGGGCGCCCGGGTCTCGATCTTCGACGTCAACCAACGGAGGCTCACCTACATCCGGGACACCACCGGCGGCCGAGTGGAGACCCTCTACTCGAACCCCTCGGACGTCGAGGCGAAGTGCACCGAGAGCGATCTCGTCGTCGGCTCGGTCCTGATTCCCGGCGCGAGGGCGCCGAAGCTGATCTCGCGCGATCTCCTCCGGAGGATGCCGAAGGGCTCGGCCCTGGTCGACATCTCCGTGGATCAGGGCGGCTGCGCGGAGACCACCCACCCCACCACCCACCAGGCGCCGACGTACGTGGAGGAAGGGGTCGTCCACTACTGCGTGGCCAACATGCCCGGGGCCGTGCCGTACACTTCTACGGTAGCGCTCACGAACGCGACCTCCCGGTACGCGGTGACGCTGGCGGACAAGGGCTGGCGCCGCGCGCTCGCCGACGATCCGGGGCTGAAAAAGGGCCTGAACGTCTGTGAGGGAGAGCTCACCTGCGGCCCCGTGGCCGAGGCGTTCGGGCTCGACTGCGTCGAGCAGCAATTAGCTATCAGCGGTTAGCTGTTAGCGGTTAGCGGTTAGGACTAGACCGGTTAGAAGCTCAAGAGCTCTGGCATTCATAGGACTTCCATAAGTCCCATAAGTCTCATAAGTCCCATGACCAGCAGGCCAGAGGTTGCTGATAGCGAGTGACTAACAGCCCACACTCTCAAAAGAGGTGCTCCGTGATCTCCGAAGCCGAACTCGCCAAACTCTCCTACCCCAACGCTCCCTGCATCGTCACGTCCGAGGTCCCCGGGCCCGAGATGAAGAAGGCGCTCGACCGGTCGTTCCGGCACGAGAGCCTGGCCCGGGGGGCGGGGCGGTTCCCGATGGTCTACTCCGAGGGGATGGGGAGCACCGTGAAGGACCCGGACGGCAACGTCTACATCGACATCACGGCCGGCGTGGCCGTGAACTCGGTGGGGCGGCTCCACCCGCGGGTCATCGCCGCCATCGAGGGGCAGCTCGGGCGCCTGATCCACGCCATCGACGCGACCAACCTCAAGCGGATCGAGCTGGCGGAGAAGGTCTGCGAGGTCATGCCGGAGGGGCTGCGCGGCAACTGCGCCACCTACTTCACCCAGAGCGGGAGCAGCGCCGTCGAGACGGCGATCAAGTTCGTCCGCAAGATCACCGGCCGCACCCAGATCCTCGCCTTCCACGGCGCCTACCACGGCGTCTGGCTCGGCGCGAACTCGCTCACGACCGGAGACCAGTACCGGAAGGGCTACGGGCCCTTCATGCCCGGCGCCATCCACGCCCCCTACCCCTACTGCTACCGGTGCTGCTTCGGGCTGACGCACCCCGAGTGCAACCTCCAGTGCGCCAAGTACGTGGACTACCTCCTGAACACCCCTTACACTGGCGCGGACGACGTGGGGGCGGTGATCATCGAGGCGCAGCAGGGAGAGGGCGGCTACCTCCCGCCCCCTCCGGGGTACCTGGAGATCGTCAAGCAGGCGTGCGAGAAACACGGCGCCCTCTTCATCGCCGACGAGGTCCAGGCCGGCGCCGGACGGACCGGCAAGATGTGGGCGATCCAACACTCGTCCGTGATCCCCGACATGCTCACCTGGGGCAAGGGAATGGGCGGCGACATGCCTTGCGCCGGCCTCACCATGAGGGCGGACCTGGCGGCGAAGATCGCCGATAACTCCCAGCCGAACACCTGGGCGGGCAACGCGATCACGGCCGTGGTCGCCATGACGAACATCGACATCCTGACGGAGAACGGAGGCGAGCTGATCGCCCGCGCGGGCGAGGTGGGCGAGGAGGTGAAGGCGAGGCTCCAAGAGGTCGCGGAGGAGACGCCCTACATCGGGGAGGTGCGGGGCAGGGGCCTCATGACCGGCATAGAACTCGTGGAGAGCAAGGAGACGCGGCAGCCCATGGTCCCCGAGCGGGTGGGCCAGGTGGTCGTCGGCCTCCTCCAAAAGGGCGTGATCATGGTACCCTGCGGGCGCTTCGGGAACGTCCTCCGATTCATGCCGCCCCTGACCATCACCCGCGAACACTGCCGCATCGCCACCGACGTGCTCGCGGACGTGCTGCGGAAGGTCTAATGGGATGCTGAAGAAAGGCAGGCGCGCGTGAAGGAGACCGCCTCTCTCGAGTCGTTCGGCTATCAGCAGGAGCTGAAGCGGGCGCTCAGCTTGAGGGACCTAGTGGTCTTCGGCATCGTGTTCATGTCGCCGATGTCGAGCATGACCCTCTTCGGCATCATGGCGATGATGTCCGACGGCCACAACGTCCTGTGCTACCTGCTGGGCTTCGCGGCCATGCTCTTTACGGCCTACGCCTACGGACAGATGGTGAGGGCCTTCCCCATCGCGGGCTCCACCTACAGCTACACGCAACGGGCGGTTCACCCCAAGTTGGGCTTCGTGGCCGGCTGGGTCATGCTCCTCGACTACGTCCTCATCCCGATGCTGCTCTACGTCGTGAGCGCGCTCTACGCCCACGAGTTCGTCCCGGCGATCCCGTTCTGGGGATGGGTGCTCCTCTACGTCGTCCCCATCACCTTCGTCAACATCCGGGGCGTCGAGCTCGCGGCCAAGACGAACACGATCATGACCATCCTCATGATCGCCGCCCTGATCGCGTTCTTCGCAGCCTCCATCAAGTACGCTCTGACGGGCAACGCCGAGCTCTTCTCGTGGACGGCGATCTACAACGCGAAGAAGTTTTCGCTCAACGCCGTGGTCTCCGGCTCGGCGCTGGCGGTCCTCTCGTACCTGGGTTTCGACGCGATCACGACGCTGACGGAGGAAGCCAAGGATCAGCGCCAGGTAGGTACGGCGATCATCCTCGCCTGCGTGGTGCAGACGATCATCTACCTGGGGATGGCGTACTTCGGGACGATCGTCGCGCCGGACTGGAAGGCTTTCCCGAACCCGGAGACGGCCGCCTTCGGCATGGCCTTGAAGGTTGGCGGGGCGGCCCTGCAGACCTTCGTCTCCCTGGTGATCATCGTCTCGGGCGTCTCCACGGCGCTGGTCGGGCAGGCCAGCGCCAGTCGGCTCCTCTTCGGCATGGGCCGGGACGGGGTGATCCCGGCCCGGTTCTTCGCCCACCTCCACCCCAGGTTCAAGACCCCGACCTACAGCATCTTCTTCATGGCCGTCCTCGGCCTGGTCGGGGCGCTCACCATCAGCATGACGACGCTCTCGGAGATGGTCACGTTCGGAGGCCTCTTCGGATTCATCTGCGTCAACTTGGCCGTGATCTTCCAGTACTACCTCAAGGAGAAGAGCGGGAAGTTCGTCCGGCACGTCGTCTGTCCCGTCCTCGGCCTGGCCGTCTGCGCGTATATCCTGTGGAGCCTCTCGCTCACGGCGAGAGTCGTCGGCTTCGCCTGGATGGGCGTGGGCGTGGTCTACCTCGCGGTCCGATCCGTCCTGTCGCAAGACTTCACGAAGCTCCTGGCAAAGGGCGCTTTCGCGGAACCGCAGTAAAGGCGGCTCCTCCCGGACAGTCGCGCCCCGCGTGGGCGCGTGGGTTGAAATAAATAGACAAACCAACGGAAAGGAAGGAACTGATGACCCGAAGAGCTCTCCTGTTCCTCGTGGCGCTGGTAGCCACGGCCCCGGCGTCCTGGGCCGCCTCGTCTCAGGACGCGGCCCGGCTCGGCAAGGACCTGACCCCCGTCGGCGCGGAGAAGGCGGGCAACAAGGACGGGACGATCCCCACCTGGGAAGGCAGGGACGTTCCGCTCTCCGGGTGGGCCTACGGGAAGTTCCGCGGCGACTACTGGAAGCACAAGGACGAGAAGCCCCTCTTCTCCATCGACGCCTCCAACGTGGACAGGTACGCGGACAAGCTGAGCCCCGGTCAGGTGCAGTTCATCAAGCAGACCAAGGGCTACCGGATGGACGTCTACCCGAGCCACCGGAACGCGAGCTTCCCCGACTGGATCGAGGCGAACATCGCGAAGAACGCCGCCGGAGCCGCGAAGATCGGGCCGGACGGCTCGAACCTCTCCGACGCGGTTCTCCCGGGCGTCCCCTTCCCCTTCCCGCAGAAGGGCGTCGAGGCGATGTGGAACCACATCCTGCGCTATCAGGGCGTGGGCGCCGAGTGGCCGGAGGCGAACATCGTCGCCTCCCCAAAGCCCGGCAGCAACCAGTGGATCGAACCCCACGGCCCGCAGCACCTCTTTTTGCCCTGGGCGAAGAAGGGCTCGAACACGCCGAAGGACGCTCACGGGATCATCTACTCGATCTACTTCACCTACGTCTCTCCGCCGGCCCTGGCGGGCCAAGCCGTCTTCTCGACGTTCTTCTTCGATAAGGCGAACGAGACCCTCTACTACTTCCCCGGCCAGCGCCGGGTGAGACGGATGCCCACCTACACCTACGACTCGCCCCAGATCGGCTTCGAAAACCAGTACACCATCGACGACGTCTGGATCTTCAACGGGAACCCGGATCGCTTCGACTGGAAGATCGTCGGGAAGAAGGAGCTCTACGTCCCCTACAACTCCTTCGGGATGTACGACTTCCGCAACAAGCTCCACAACGTGCTCCTCCCCCAGTTCCTGGAGCCCAAGGCCCGGCGCTACGAGCTCCACCGGGTCTGGGTGGTCGAAGGAACCGTCAAGAAGGGCGTGCGCCACATCTCCCCGAGGAAGGTCCTGTACCTGGACGAGGACAGCTGGCTCGCGCTGGTGGGAGACGACTACGACGCGAAGGGGACCCTCTGGAAAGTCCGGGAGAGCTACCCGATCCCGTCCTGGGAGCTCGGCGGGACGATGGTCACCGCTCCCTTCGTCCAATACGACCTGACCAACGGCCGGTACGTCTGCGACCAGTCGGTCCTCGGCGTCGGCAAGGACCTGCGCTGGTTCGTCGAGACCAAAGACCCCCGCTTCCGAGAGGACTACTACACCTCCGAGCAGCTGCGCTCCATGAGCGAGCGCTGAGAGACACAAAGACCCCGAGGCAAGCGGACCCTCT
>JACRCS010000408.1 GCA_016218905.1 Deltaproteobacteria bacterium | reverse complement strand
GGCGGCGCCCCGCGTTCCCCCGAGGCGGGAGTCCACGTTGGCCTGCGCCCGCGGGCGCTCCTCGACCGCGATCAGCTGGAGAACCGGCAGACCGGCTCGAACCTCGTCCAGGCGATACCCGAAGAGATCCAGGCCCCTGCGGTTGATGAAGCTCAGAAGTCCGTCGTTCCCGGCTTCGAAGACGGTCTCGGGCAACAGGTCGGCCAGCTCCCGGAACCGCTCTTCGCTCGCCCTCAGCGCCTCGGCGGCCTGTCGCCGCTCTCGGCGAACCTGGGCTTCCCGAAGCTCGCGTCCGACCGCGGGTGCGAGTCGAGCCAGGTTGCCCTTCATCACGAAGTCGTGGGCGCCGGCCCGCAGGGCCTCCACGGCCGTCTCCTCCCCGATCACCCTCGAAACCATGACGAAGGGGAGGTCCAGACCCTTGTCTTGAAGCAGTGAAAGGGCCGCGGGCCCGCTGAAGCGGGGCATGCTGTAGTCCGAGATGACGACGTCCCAGTGCTCTTCCTCGAGGGCAGCGTCCATCGCCTCCGCGGTCTCCACGCGCCGAAAGGCGCACTCGTACCCGGCCCGCCGAAGCTCCCGCAGCACCAGCAGCGCGTCGTCTTCCGAGTCGTCCACCACCAGGACGTGCAGTTCCGTGCCCACGCCCGCTCCCTCGCCCGCTCCGGCATCTTCTGACATGAACTCAGAATAGGCCTGCCTCCGGCGAGCACAAGCCGGCTGTGCCAGGGGACGCGATCGGAGGCGCACTGCGGGGTAGGGAGAAGACACTCGCCGGAGAGCCGGACGCAGCGAGGCCCTCCCGGCGAAAGGCGACCGATCTCTCGATGCGTTTCTACGTTCGTGCGGCGCCGCTCTCGTCGGCCGTGAGCTCGAACGCCGCGGCCAGGAGAGCCCGGGTGTATGGCTCGCGGGGGCACTCGAAGAGTTGCTCGGCCGGTCCCTGTTCGACGACCTTGCCGTCCTTCATGACGAGCACCTCGTCGCTCAAGGCCCGGACCACCGTCAGGTCGTGGCTGATGAAGAGGTAGGCCAGGTTGTGGCGGGCCTGCAGGTCGCGCAGGAGATCGACGATCTGCGCCTGGACCGAGCGGTCCAGGGCCGAGGTGGGCTCGTCCAGGACCACGAACCGGGGCTTGAGGACCATGGCCCGGGCGATCGCGATGCGCTGGCGCTGACCGCCCGAGAACTCGTGGGGAAAGCGGTGCCGGCTGTCAGGGTCGACCCCCACCTCCTCCAGGGCCTCGACGATGCGCACCTCGCGGTCGGCCGGGGTGGCGCCGAGACGGTGAACGCCGAGCCCCTCGCCCACGATCTGCCCCACGGAGAGCCGCGGGCTCAAGCTCCCGTAGGGGTCTTGGAAGACGATCTGCATCTCGCGCCGCAGGGGCCGCACGCCCTTGGACGTGAGCCCCTGGATCTCCCGCCCCGCAAACGCGATCCGGCCCTCACTCTTCAGGAGCCGAAGGAGCGCGAGGCCGAGCGTGGTCTTGCCCGACCCGCTCTCGCCGACGATTCCCACGGTGTGTCCCTCCCGCACGGTCACGCTCACCCCATCGACGGCCTTCACGTGGGTGAGCGCGCGGCCGAAGACGCCCTTCTTGAGGGGGAACCACACCTTCACGTCGGCCCCCTCCAGGAGCACCGGCGCGTCGGCGGGCGCGGCCACGGGGCGGCCCTTGGGCTCGGCGGCCAGGAGCCGCTGCGTGTATGGGTGCGCCGGGCGCTCGAACACACCCGCCGTGGGTCCCGCCTCCACGATCTCGCCCTCGCTCATGACGCACACGCGCTCCGCGAACTTGCGCACGATGCCGAGGTCGTGGGTGATGAAGAGCAGCGCCATGCCGAAGCGGGCCTGGAGGTCTTTGAGGAGCTTCAGGATCTGGGCCTGGATCGTGACGTCCAGCGCGGTCGTGGGCTCGTCGGCGATCAGGAGGTCGGGCTCGTTGGCGAGCGCCATGGCGATCATGACCCGCTGGCGCTCGCCGCCCGAGAGTTGGTGGGGGTAGGCACCGAGGCGCGAGACCGCGTCGGACAGGCCGACGAGCGAGAGCAGTTCCAGGGTGCGCTCGCGGGCCGCCGGCCGGCCCAAGCCCTTGTGCAGGAAGAGCACCTCGTTGACCTGCTTCTCGATCGAGTGGAGCGGGTTCAAGGACGTCATCGGCTCCTGGAAGATCATGCCGATCCGGTCGCCACGGACCTGCTGGAGCGTGGACTCGGGCGCGCCCAGGAGCTCGCGGCCCTGGAAGAGGATGCTCCCGCCCGGGTGGTGCGCCTGGGGATAGGGCAGAAGCTGCACGACGGAGAGCGCCGTCACCGACTTGCCCGACCCGCTCTCCCCCACCAGCGCCACGGTCTCGCCCCGCGAGACGTCGAAGGAGACGCCCCGCACGGCGCGGACCTCGGAGGCGCCGCGGCCGAAGGTGACCGAGAGATCGCGGACGGAAAGCAGGCTGTCTGCCATCGGCGGTCAGCGGTCAGTCGGGGCGGGAGAACCAGCTTCCCGGTTGTGTCCACGTGCTCGCATGAAATTGCCCCTCCATTTGGGCTGTCAGCCGCCCGCGTTCAGCGGTGAGCTCCCGCAAGAGATCCTACGTGTGCGTCTCTGATTCTCAGCCGGCCTTTGGGGCTTTGGCTTCAAGCTTCAAGATGACCGCTGACCGCGCTCTACCCCGTCTTCCGCGGATCAAATGCATCCCGCGCCGCCTCGCCGACGAAGATCAGGAGGCTCAGGAGCAGAGCGAGCACCAGGAACGCCGTGATGCCGAGCCACGGAGCCTGGAGGTTCGCCTTGCCCTGCAGTAACAGCTCGCCCAGCGACGGCGCGCCGGGCGGCAGACCGAACCCCAGGAAGTCCAGCGAGGTGAGCGTCGTGATCGACCCGTTCAGGATGAACGGCAGGAAGGTGAGCGTGGCGACCATGGCGTTGGGCAGCATGTGCCGGAACATGATCGTCGCGTCCCCGACCCCGAGCGCCCGCGCCGCCCGGACGTAGTCGAAGTTCCGCGCCCGCAAGAACTCGGCCCGCACCACGCCCACGAGGTTCATCCAGCTGAAGAGGAGCATGAGCCCCAAGAGCCACCAGAAGCTCGGCTCCACGAAGCTCGAGAGGATGATGAGGAGGTAGAGCACGGGCAGGCCCGACCAGATCTCGATGAAGCGCTGGAAGGAGAGGTCGAGCCAACCCCCGAAGTACCCCTGCACCGCGCCGGCCGCGACGCCGATGACCGAGCTCGCCAGCGTGAGGGCCAGGCCGAAGAGCACCGAGATCCGAAAGCCGTAGACGAGCCGGGCCGTAACGTCGCGGCCCTGGTCGTCGGTTCCGAGCCAGTTCTCCCGGGACGGGGGCGCGGGCGCAGGCACGGGCAGGTCGTAGTTGATGGTCTGGTAGCTGTAGCGCAGCGGCGGCCAGAGGATCCACCCCTTCTTCCGGATCAGCTCCTGGACCTGGGGGTCGCGGTAGTGGGCCTCGGTGGCGAAGTCGCCGCCGAAGGTCGTCTCCGGGTACGACCGGACCACCGGGACGTACCAGGAGCCGTCGTAGCGCACCAGGAGGGGCTTCTCGTTGGCGACGAACTCGGCGGGCAGGGTCAGGACGAAGAAGAAGAGGAAGATCCACAGCGACCAGTAGCCCCTTCGGTTGGCGCGGAAGTTCTCGAGGCGGCGGCGGTTCAGGGGCGTGAGCCGCACGATCAGGTCTCCCGGCTCTCGAAGTCGATGCGCGGGTCCACGGCCACGTAGGTCAGGTCGCTCACGAGGTTCAGGAGGAGTCCGATCAGGGTGAAGACGTAGAGGCTACCGAACACGATCGGGTAGTCGCGCTGCACGGTCGCCTCGAAGGAGAGCAGGCCCAGGCCGTCGAGGGAGAAGATCATCTCGATCAAGAGCGAGTTGGTGAAGAGGATGCCGACGAAGGCGGCCGGAAAACCCGAGATCACGAGCAGCATGGCGTTGCGGAAGACGTGGCCGTAGAGGACCCGGCGCTCGGTGAGCCCCTTGGCCCGCGCGGTGACCACGTACTGCTTGTTGATCTCGTCCAAGAAGGAGTTCTTCGTCAGCATGGTGAGGCTCGCGAACCCCCCGATCACCATGGCGAACACCGGCAGGGCGAGGTGCCAGAAGTAGTCCAACACGCGCGCCGGCCAGGCGAGGTCGGCCCAGTGGTCGGAGACGAGGCCCCGCAGCGGGAACCAGTGGAGAAAGCCCCCGCCGGCAAAGACGACGACCAGCAGCACCGCGAAGAGGAACCCCGGGATCGCGTAGCCGACGATGACGAACGCGCTCGTCCACACGTCGAAGGTCGACCCGTCGCGCACCGCCTTCGCCACCCCGAGAGGAATCGAGACGAGGTAGACGAGCAGCGTCGTCCACAGGCCGAGCGAGATCGACACCGGCAGCTTCTCCAAGATCAGCCGGACGACCGGGCGGCCCCGGAAGAAGCTCTCGCCGAAATCGAAGACCGCGTAGCGCCGAAGCATCTGGAGGAACCGGACGTGGACGGGCTTGTCGAAGCCGTAGAGCTTCTCGAGATCGGCCACGAGCTTCGGGTCGAGCCCTCGCGCACCGCGGTACTTCGAGGCGGCGCTCGACCCTCCCGACAGACCCCGTCCCTGACCCTGCCCCCCGGCCTCCCCCTGCCCGGTGCCGCCGAACCGGGCCGTGGCTTCGCCGGCGGAGCCCTTGATCCGGGCGATCATCTGCTCCACGGGCCCGCCGGGGGCGGCCTGGACGATGAAGAAATTGACCGCCATGATCCCCAGGAGCGTGGGCACCAGAAAGAGCAGACGGCGAAGGACGTAGGAGAACAAGGCGAGTCTCCTACCTCCCCCCGCTCTTCTTGCGCGCCAGCGTGGCGTCCTTGGTCGGGTCGATCCACCAAGTGTCGAAACCGAGGTCGTACTTCGGAGTGACCTTGGGTCGTCCGAAGCGGTCCCAGGAGGCCACCCGGTGCACGCGGATGTGATACTGCGGGATCAGGTAGAAGCCCCAGAGCAGCACCCGGTCCAGCGCCCGCGTCCGCGCCACCAGGCTGTTTCGGTCCGGGGCCGAGATGACGAGGTCGACGAGCTCGTCGACCGCTCTGTCCTTGACGCCCGCGACGTTTCGGCTCCCGGGCTGGCCGGCGCTCTGGGCCCCCCAGAAGTCGCGCTGCTCGTTGCCCGGCGACAGGGACTGCCCGAAGGTGTGGACGATCACGTAGAATACGAACTGCTCCACGCGCCTCTCGTACTGGGCGTCGTCCACCAGGCGGACCGACGCCTTCACCCCGAGCCGCTCCAGGTTGCGTGCGAACGGCAGAACGATTCTCTCGAACACGGGGTCGGAGAGGAGGATCTCGAACTCGAACGGTTGACGCGTCTTGGCGTTCACGAGCCGCTCGTTTTCCACGACCCACCCGGCCTGCCGCAGGAGCTCCAGCGCAGCCCGCAGGCCTTGCCGTACGTTCCCGGACCCGTCGGTCCGGGGCGGCTCGTACACCTTCGTGAAGACCTCGTCGGGGATCCGCCCCCGCAAGGGGTTCAGGATCGGGAGCTCCTCCTTGCCGGGCAGGCCGCTCGAGGCCAGCTCGGAGTTGGAGAAGTAGCTCTTGGTGCGGGCATAGGCGCCGTAGAAGAGGCTCTTGTTGCTCCACTCGAAGTCGAAGGCGTAGCCGAGCGCCTCGCGCACCCGGCGGTCCTGGAAGAGCGGCCTACGGGTGTTGAACACGAATCCCTGCATGCCGGTCGGCATCTGATTCGGGATCTCCTCCTTCTTGATCAGCCCTTGGCGCACCGCCGGCACGTCGTAGGCCGTGGCCCACGCCTTGGACGAGTTTTCGAGGCGAAAGTCGTAGCTTCCGGCCTTGAAGGCCTCCAGCGAGATGGTCGTGTCCCGGTAGTAGTCGAAGCGGATCCGGTCGAAGTTGTAGCGGCCCGCGTTGACGGGCAGGTTGGCGGCCCAGTAGCCCTTGACCCGCCGGTACGTGATCGAGCGGCCAGGGTCGACCGCCGCCACCTCGTAGGGCCCGCTTCCCAGCGGCGCCTCCAGCGTGACGTCATCGAACGGGTGGGAGGTGAAGTACCTCTTCGAGAGCACGGGGAGCTCGCCGACGATCAGGGGGAGCTCCCGGTTGTCGCCGGGGCTGAAGACGAACTTCACCGTGCGGTCTCCCGCCTTCTCCGCCCGCACCACGTTGGCGTAATAGGCCCGATACATCGGATGCCCCTTGGTCTTGAGCGTGTCGAACGTGAAGAACACGTCGTCGGGGGTCACCGGGCTTCCGTCGTGGAACCGTGCCTCTTTCCGGAGCGTGAAGGCGACCCAGGACCGGTCGGCGGGGGTGTCGATCGTTTCGGCCAGGAGGCCGTAGCGGGTGAAGGGCTCGTCTTCGGAGCTCACCGTGAGCGTGTCGAAGAGGTAGCCGGCGCCCGCGGCCGGCACGCCCTTGAGCAGGAAGGGGTTCAAGTTGTTGAACGTGCCGATCGCGGCGAGCCGCACCTCTCCGCCCTTCGGTGCCCGCGGGTTCGCGTAGTCGAAGCTCTTGAAGCCGGGCGTGTACTTCCCGTCGCCGTGCATGGCGAGGGCGTGCGACACCGCGACCCGGGGGTTGGCCGTGGCCGACGCCGCGAGGGCGGCGGCCAGGGAGAGGGCGAGCAGGGCAACGCATCGTGGCATGGGATCCCTCGACAGACCGTGGACGGGGCGACGGAGCGCTATTTCACTACGTCGACGGCAGGATGTCCATAGGGCGCCGCGCACCTCGAACACGCGCGACCGTCAGCACACGTCTCTTGGCGGCGGGTTCGAAGGCCCGGCCGTACCGTGGCGTTTCGCTTGCATGGCGAAGAGCGCATGCCCCCCTTCGGCCACTCCCTGAACCTATGCAACCACCCCCCGTGGGCGCTCGCGTCCCGGCACTTCAACGACGAGCCGCGGGCCATCGAGATCCAGGGCGTGCGCCGCGCACATCGCCACCTCTTCCGGCGGCTCGCCGCCGAGGACGACGCGGGCCGCCGGGCCCAGGTGTTCCAGGAGTATGTCGACGTCGCCTTCCAGCTCCACCACTGGCGGAGCGAGACGTCGAGCCTCGGGCGGCGCAGCCTGAAGAACAG
>JACRCS010000384.1 GCA_016218905.1 Deltaproteobacteria bacterium | reverse complement strand
GGCGCTCGGCATCCGGGAGTTTCCCACGCCCGCCGGGGGCTGCCGCCTCACCGATCCCTGCCTCGCCGGCCGCGTCCGCCGCTACTTCGAGCGGACGCCGAGGCCCGAACGCACTCCCGCCGACGTCCGCCTACTCCTCGTAGGGAGGCCCTTCTGCCTGCCGGGCGGGAGCCTCTTCACCCTCGGCCGGGACGAGGCGGAGAACGCCGCCGTCGCGGCGCTCGCGCAGCCCGGCGACGAGCTCGCGGCCGCCGTGGATGTACCCGGCCCCGTGGGCCTCCTGCGGCCTCGCCAAAGCACCGACCGGGCGGCGGCCGCCTCGGTCCTCCTCCGCTACGCAAAGAAGGCGGGGCCGGGTACTCGGGTGGGTTTCGGACCCGACCCCGATCGGCCCGAGCGGGAACTCGAACCCGCGCCGGCCACGGACGAGACGCTCGCGTCCTGGAGGGCGTGAGTCGGTGGCGGGCGGGGGACGGTCCGTGAATCGGTCCGCCGGGCTCGAGGCCTACGGCAGCATGAAGGCGGCGCTCTCGGCACCCTTGTCGACGGTGCGGGGCGTCGGCCCCAAGGTCGCCGAGCGACTGGCCCGGAAGGGACTCCGGACGACGGGCGACGCGCTCACGTTCCTGCCGCTCCGCTACGAAGACCGCACCCGCTCGCTCCCCCTCTCCCACCTGGTGCCCGGAGAGTGGGCCACCTTCTCGGGCACCCTAGTGAGCCTCGGCGTCCGCGACTACGCGCGCCGCAGGGTGCTGGAGGGGGTGCTCCGGGACGGCTCGGGCTTCCTCACGCTCAAGTGGTTCCGGGGGAACTTCGCCTGGCTCCAGAAGGGGCTGCCCGTGGGCGCACGGGTCACGGGCTCGGGGCCGGTGAGGGCCTTCCTCGGCCGCAAGGAGGTCCACCACCCGGAGCTCGAGGTGCTCGACGAGGACGAGGAGCCGGGACCGGGCCGCGTCGTCCCGGTCTACTCGGAGGTGGAGGGGCTCCACCCCCGGGCCTTGCGCCGGATCCTTGAGAGCGCCGTCGGTCCCGCCTCGGCCGCCGTGGTCGACCTCATCCCTCCGGACCGGGCGGGCAGGCTGGGGCTTCCGAGCCTCGCCGAGTCGTACCGGGAAGTGCACTTCCCCTCCGCCGGCGGGCCCGAGCTCGAGAAGCGGCTCGCCCGCTTCCGCCGCGCCATCGTCCTCGAGGAGTTCTTCCTCCTCCAGCTCGGTCTCCTCCTCAAGAAGGCGGGCGCCGGGCCGCGGGCGGGCATCGCCTTTCGTCCCGACTTTCGCCTGGTCAAGGCGCTCCTGAAGAGCCTCCCCTTCGAGCTGACGGCGGCGCAGCGCCGGGTGCTCGGCGAGATCCGGCGGGACATGGAGGATCCCCGCCCCATGCACCGCCTACTCCAGGGCGACGTCGGGAGCGGCAAGACGCTCGTCGCGCTCCTCAGCGCGCTCATGGCCGTGGAGTCGGGCTGTCAGGCCGCGCTCATGGCACCCACCGAGATCCTCGCCGAGCAGCACGCCGCTACGCTCCGGCGGCTTTGCTCGTCCGTGCCGGTGCGCGTGGGGCTCCTCACGAGCTCCGTCGGCCGGGCGGAGCGGGAAGAGACGCTCGCCGGTCTCGGGTCGGGCGAGCTGCAGTTGGCCGTCGGAACCCACGCGCTCATCCAGGACCACGTCGGCTTCCGCAGACTCGGCCTCGTCGTGATCGACGAGCAGCACCGCTTCGGCGTCCGCCACCGGGCGGGCCTCGTGCGCAAGGGCGAGAACCCGGACCTCCTGGTCATGACCGCCACGCCCATCCCCCGGAGCCTATCGATGACCGTCTATGGAGATCTGGATCTCTCCGTCATCGATGAGCTTCCTCCGGGGCGCCAAGCCATCTCCACGCGGGTCGCGCGGGAACGGGACCGCCGGCGCGTCTACGACTTCGTCCTGGGCGAACTCGCCCGCGGCCGGCAAGCGTACGTGGTCTACCCGCTCGTCGAAGAGAGCGAGAAGGTGGACCTGCTGGCGGCTACGACCATGGCCGAGCGCCTGGCGCAAGAGGTCTTCGCCGGGCGCACGGTCGGCCTCCTGCACGGGCGGCTGAAGCCTGAGGAGAAGGAAGCGGTGATGGCTGCCTTCGCCGGCGGGAGGATCGACGTGCTCGTCGCGACGACCGTCATCGAGGTGGGAATCGACGTCTCCAACGCCACCGTCATGGTCGTCGAGCACGCGGAGCGGTTCGGCCTCGCGCAGCTCCACCAGCTCCGCGGCCGCGTGGGGCGGGGGAGCGAGCGCTCCTACTGCGTGCTCCTGGCGGGCGAGCACCTCTCGCGCGACGGCTGGGAGCGCCTGAAGATCCTCGGCCAGACCCGGGACGGCTTCCGGATCGCCGAGGAGGACCTGCGGATCCGCGGGCCGGGCGACTTCCTCGGGACACGGCAGTCCGGGCTCCCCGAGTTCCAGGTGGCGAACATCCTCCGGGACGGTCCGCTCCTCGAAGAGGCCCGGGACCTCGCCCGGGAGGTGCTCCGGGAGGATCCCGGCCTCACCGCGCCCGAGAACGCCGCCTTGCGGCGGGCGCTGCTCGATCGGTGGCAGGGGAGGCTCGGGTTGGCGCAGGTAGGATAAAGACGAATTCCGAATTCCTAATTCCGAATTCCTAAATACTGAATTCAATATGATACGCCCCCTCCTCCAGCCGGCTCTCCACCGTGAAGCCCAATTTGTAGAAGAGATGGAGCATCGTTCGGTTTTCCGGCATGACGACGGCGTTGATGGCTCGGATGCCCTTCTCCTGCGCGATCCGGACGATATGCCGGACGAGGAACTCCCCCATCCCCAGGCCCTGCCAGTCGTCCTGGACCACGAAGGCGACCTCGGCGACGTTCTTCGAGACGTCCAGGACGTACTGCGCGAGCGCCACCGCCTGCTCCGCCTCGCCATCCTCCAGGAGCGCGAGGATCGTCATCCGGCTCTCGTAATCGAGGTTCGTCTCCTCCTGGAGCTTCTCGTGGGGCATGAAGCGGATCTGGCTGAAGTAGCGGCGGTAGATCGAGTCGTCCGAGAGCGTGTAGAAGAACTCCTTCAGGAGCGGCTCGTCGTCCGGCTTGATGGGGCGGAAGAGGATGCTTCGGTCGCCGAAGATCGCGCGTGTCTCGTACTGCTCGGGGTAGACGCCTCCGGCCGGCGCGAGGATCTGGTCCTGGTAGACGTAGTGGAGCCGCTTGGCGGCTTCCAAGAGCTCCTCCCGGAACTTCGGGTGGGCGATGTTGATGAGCGCCATGGCGCGCTCTCGGATCGTCCGGCCCCGGAGGTCCACGTAGCCCCACTCGGTCACGACGTAGCGGATCGTCCCCCGGGTGATGACCACGCCGGCGCCCGGCGAGAGCTGCGGCACGATGGTCGAGACGCTGCCGCTCCGGGCCGTGGAGGCGAGCGCGATGATGGGCTTGCCGCCCCGGCTCCGGGCCGCTCCGCGGGTGAAGTCCACCTGGCCGCCGATCCCGCTGTAGAACTGGTGCCCGATGGAGTCGGAGCAGACCTGCCCCGTGAGGTCGATCTCCAGGGCCGTGTTGATGGCCACCATCTTATCGTTCTGGCTGATCACGTAGGGGTCGTTGGTGTACTCGCTGGGGTGGAACTCGACCATCGGGTTGTCGTGGATGAAGTCGTAGAGCTCCTTCGTTCCCATGCAGAAGCTCGCGATCACCTTGCCCCGGTGGAGCGTCTTCTTCCGGTTGGTGACCGCGCCGGCGCGGATGAGGTCGAGGAGCCAGTTCGAGAACATCTCCGTGTGGACGCCGAGGTCGCGCTTGCCTTTGAGGCCCTGGACGCACGCCCCGGGAATGATCCCGATCCCGATTTGGATGGTCGACCCGTCCTCGACGAGCTTGGCGATATTCGCCCCGATGCGCTGCGCCACCTCGTCGGGCGGATCGCGTGTGTACTCGATCACCGGCGAGGCGTGCTCGACGAGCGCGTGGATGCGCTCGACCGGCACGAAGGAGTCGCCGAGCGTCCTCGGCATGTTCGGATTGACCTCGGCGATCACGATGCGGGCGGACTCGACCGCGGCCTTCGTCACGTCCACGCTGACGCCTAGGCTGACGAAGCCGTGGGGATCGGGCGGCGAGACCTGGACGAGGGCTGCGTCCAGGCGCACGCGGCGGCTTCGAAAGAGATCCGGAAGCTCCGACAGGTAGACGGGCGTGTAGTCGGCCCGGCCCTCGGCGACGGCGCGCCGGGTGTTGTCGCCGATGAAGAACGCGTTGTGCCGGAACTGCCGCGAGAACTTCTCCTCCGTGTAGGGCGCGACCCCCAGGGTGAGGATGTGCAGGATCTCCGAATCTCCGAGGTTCACGCCCCGCTGGGCGAGTCCCTGGACGAGGTTCTGCGGCTCTCCGCACGCCGAGCCGATGAAGATGCGGGCTCCCCGTGGGATCTTCGCGAGCGCCTTGTCGAGGCTCATGACCTTAGGGGCGTACCGGGACTTCCAGTTCGGATCGATCATCGCGGCTCGACGGGGTGTGGAAGGAGTAGTTAGCTATTAGCTATTGGCTATTAGCTATTAGCTATTAGCCCTCAGCTATTACGAATACGGGGTTACGTCCTAACAGCTAACAGCTAACAGCTAAATGCTGACTCAAGTCAGGCGGTCTCGAGCTCCCGGAAGTAGGCGGCGTCTCCCGCGGCCTCGCGAAGGACGCGTACCTCGTCGCCCACCAGCGAGATCACGGTAGAAGGGACGCGGCTCAGCACCCCGATCTCCAGGATGAGGTCGACCTGCTTGCCCAGGGCGGACTGGATCTCGGCGGGATCGTTGAGGGGTTCGGCGCCCGTGGGGTTCGCGCTCGTGGAGAGCACGGGGCTCCCGAGCTGCGCCACCAAGGCGCTGCAGACCGGGTTGTCCGGGATGCGGATGCCCACGGTCTTCTGCTTGGTCAGGAGCATCTTCGGGACCTCGTGGCTCGCCTCGAGGATGAAGGTATAGGGACCCGGCAGGAAACGTTTCAGGATGCGGTAGGCGGAGTTGGTGACGCGCGCGTAGCGGCTGATGTGCGTCAGGTCCGAGCAGACGAAGCTCATGGGCTTCTTGGGGTCGCGACCCTTGATTCGGATGATGCGCTCGACGCCGTGCTTGCTCGTGATGTCGCACCCGAGTCCGTAGACCGTGTCCGTGGGGTAGACGATGACGCCTCCCTCGCGCAGGCACTGGACCGCGCGCGCGATGTGGCGGCCCTGCGGGTTCTGGGGGTGGACCGAGAGCGATACGGCCATCTGCTCCTCCTGACGAAGAGCGCGAAAATAGTGCGGTCGGGGAGCCGTGTCAAATGGCTGAAATCCGGCTCCTTTCGCTTGCGGGCCGCGGACAGGGCGTGTATTCTCGCCCGTCTGACCGAAGC
>JACRCS010000395.1 GCA_016218905.1 Deltaproteobacteria bacterium | reverse complement strand
GGCGGGGTGATGTAGCACCCGGTCTGGGTCGCCGAGGTGCACGCCAGACCCGACACGTACGGACGCGAGTCGATGCTCGTGGAGGCAGCGCCGTACGGCGTGCCGGTGTCGAAATGCTGGACGAGGCCCGGGGTGATGGCGATCGGGCCGAGGTTGAGGTCATAGGAGCCGTAGAGGCGGACGCGGTGGCGCTGGTCCTGGGAGAGGCTGCCGCGCGGAGCGACCCAGGCCTCCTGCTGGTACTCGGGGTAGTTCAGGAGCCCGGACGTGGCGGGGCCGCCGCCAGCGCCCTCACCGACGAACGTGCCGAGCATGTGCGACCAGGTCCAGTTGCCGCCGACGCTGAGCGGGCCGGTCCGATAGGCGAGGGAGGTGTTCAACCCGGTGTAGTTGCGCTCGGGGACGTTCGAGTTGACGTAGACACCCAGGTTGTACCGGTTCCCCTCGGAGTCCGTGACGAAGCCGGTGGTCGTGTCACGCTTGGTCATGTAGAAGTCGTTGTACTCGCGCCGCACCGCGTCGAAGCGGTAGACCAAGTTGCTGCCGAGCGTGCCGCCGAACCCGAGAGCGTACTCGTCCGCGTTGGGCGACTTGAGCGGATCGACGATCTGAAGCGTCAAGCCACGGATGACGACGCCGTCCGGGCTCTGGGTGGTGGGGAACTGGTTCAGGCCGGTGACGCCGAGGTGGGCGAACATCGCCCTCAGGATCGTCTCCGTGTCGGTGCGCGTGGCGCCCGTGTTGTATTCCTGGCCCGTCCAGTAGTAGTAGTAGCTCGAGGGGGCGCCGGCCGGGGAGGCGCCGCTGCCGGCGACCGTCTCCTGGATCTGGCCGACGTACCGGGCATAGCTGGCCGACATGCGGAACTTGCCGTCGCCCGTCAGGTCATAGGTCGCGGAGAGACGGGGGCTGAACTGGCTGTCGTCGGCGACGACGTTGCCCGCGGAGTCGGTGGCGTCGTTCTTGTCCCAGCGGACGCCGACGTTGAAGGACAGCTTGTTGCCGAGCTTCCAACTGTCGTTGATGAAGATCGACTGGGTCTTCAGGTCGCTCCCCTGGCTCAGCACGGGGATCGGCTGGTACGTCATGTAGGAGTTCGCGTCGATGACGGGGAAGAGGTTTGCCCCCTCCTGGATGACCGAAGACGGGTACATCCACCAGTTGCTACCGGACTGGTAGTTGTTCGAGAGCCGCTGCTGGGCGAAGTTCTGGTAGCCGAAGGCGATGCTGTGAGAACCGAGGCTCGGCGACGAGGCGAAGTAGGTTCCCTTGATGAGGAAATCGTTGTTGTCGCGGGTCTCGGGGCTGCAAACGCCGCAGAAGACCGGGGACCACATCATGCCGTAGCCCTGGTCGAGGACGCTGACCGCGGTGCCGCCGATCAGCGAGGTGTCCGTTCCGCCCGAGTTCACGAACTCGAACTTCTTCTCCGAGTATTGCGCCTCGATGAAGAAGTTGCTCGTGATCACGCCGTTGTAGTTGATCGAGAGCAGGTCGGACGGGGTCTCGCGGTCGTAGGTCTGCCGGAGGTCGAGGATCGGCAGGTTCGGGAAGTAGTAGTTGGCCGACTCGGTCGTCGTCCAGGTGTAGGAGCCCGTGAGGGTGTGGTTCTGGAACGGCGTCAGCGTCAGCTTGCCTTCGATGCGCTCGTTCATGTTCGTCTGCGGGATCGAGATCGTGGTCCCGCTTCCGGCGGGGGGATTGATCCTGGCCGTCGACCCGGACGTCTCCTGCTCGACGTAGCGGCCGGCGCCGAAGAACCAGACCCGGTCCTTCCAGATCGGGCCGCCGATGGTGGCCTCGTACGTGGGGACGACCGTGTCGTTGTAGGTCGTCGGGATCGGGGTCTGGGCCTTGTTGGCGTCGTTGTTCAGCGTCGCGCGGAAGGAACCGCTGAAGCTGTTGCCGCCCTGCTTGGTGACGGCGTTGATGACGCCGCCCGTGAACCGGCCGTACTCCGCCGTGACGCCCGACGTCATCGTCGTCGTCTCCTGGATGGCGTCCTCGATGAAGAGGTTGGTCGGCGTGCCGCGGACGTTGTCCTGGATGTTGACGCCGTTGACCGTGAAGACGTTGTCGAACGACTGGCCGCCGGAGATCGTGATGTTGCCAGCCGGGCCGTTCTGGTTCACGCCCGCGGTCAGGACGACCGAGGCCAGGATGGTCCTGGCGACGGGGAGCTTGTCCATCACGTCGGCGGAATAGGTCGTCGTGGCCTGGGAGGTCTGCGAGACCGTTTCGCTCTGCGCGACGACCGTGGCCTCGGCGGCGACGGACGAGATCGAGAGCTTGGCGTTCATCGGGATGACCTGGCCGGACGAGACCTTGACGTTCCTCGTCACGCTCTGGAAGCCCGACATGACGAAGGTGACGACGTACTCGCCCGGGGGAAGGTTCGGAACGGTGAAGTCACCGTTCACGTTCGTGACCGCGGTGCGGGAGCCCTGCAGCGCGGGCGACTTCGCGGTCACCGACACGCCCGGCAGGGGCAGCCCCTCGGTCTCCGAGACCTTGCCGTTCAGGGTCCCCGTCGGGAGCCCCTGTGCCATCACCTGGGTCGCGACCAGCATCGGTACGACCAGCAGGAGCAGCCAAAACTTCTTATTACTCATTTACGTCTCCCTCCTAAGCGTGAAATCCCGTGGATTTCCAAATGTTGATGGGCAGCGCGCACATGCTGACGACGTGAGGCCGGACGGCTCTGGAATCCGGTTTCCCGGCCACGTCGCCCGTTCTCTGGAAAGCTCGTCGGTTCTCTCGAGTCCTCTGAATCTCCTTCTAACTCTCCTTTCTGATTGGTCTGGGCTCCCTTCAGAGGGGAGACCCCACTTCGAAAGAGGAACGCGCAAGCCCCTCGGGCCGGCCGCTCGAATTCGGAAGGCAGTGTCGTTCAAGCCTGCGAATCTACTCGAAAAAGCAGGAAGTTGGAGGCAGATCTCATAATTTGGAGCGCTCGGATCATACCCTTTCGCGGCTTGAGGGGAAAAGCGCGAACCTGACGGCGCTTGGCACCCGGTTTTTAGCCGGGATTCGGTTCCAAGGCGGCCCCAGATGGGAGAGCGTTCCATGACCATTCCCCACGCCCCATGAAAGGACCGTGCCGGAGTTGGTGGTCGGACGCTGGATTTTGAAACCTTGTTTCAGGAGCGACCCCGTTTCGGGTATCTTCCCGGCCCAACGGAACCAATTGAATCGAGGAGGGACACCCGATGCGCACGCTTTCTCCTTTCTTCTCCCTGTTCGCCGTCACCGTCGCCGCGGCGTTCCCGGCCTCCGGAACTATCAGAACCGAGCTCGTCGAGTACAGGGACGGGGACCAGGTCTGCGAGGGGTTCCTCGCGTACGACGACGCGGTGAAGGGAACGCGGCCGGGCGTCGTCGTCGTCCACGAGTGGATGGGCCTCGGCGACTACGCGAAGGGGCGCGCCCGGAAGCTGGCCGAGCTCGGCTACGTCGCTTTCGCGGCCGACATCTACGGCAAGGGGATTCGCGCGAAGGACTCCAGCGAAGCCGGCCAGCTCGCCGGGAAGTACAAGGGCGACCTGCCGCTCCTGCGCTCCCGTGCCCGAGCGGCCTTCGACACGCTCGCGAGGAGCGGCCGCGTCGACCCCGCGTAGATCCTCGCCGTCGGCTACTGCTTCGGCGGAACGACGGCGCTCGAGCTGGCGCGCAGCGGGGCGCCCCTCGCGGGCGTCGTGTCGTTCCACGGCGGTCTCGCGACGAAGAACCCGGTCGACGCGAAGAGGATCACGTGCCCCGTCCTCGCCCTCCACGGTGCCGCCGACCCGTTCGTCCCGCCGGCCGAGGTGGCCGCCTTCCAGAAGGAAATGGGCGACGCGAAAGTCGACTGGCAGATGGTTCTCTACTCGGGAGCCGTTCACTCCTTCACGAACCCGGCGTCGGGCAGCGACCCGTCGAAGGGGGCCGCGTACGACGAGAGGGCCGACCGGCGCTCGTGGGAGGCCATGAGGGCCTTCCTTGCCGAAGCGACGAAGTAGCGCCTCGCCCCGGCACCACGGCCCTCCTCGACGGGCTACGATCCCGTCGGAGAAGACATGACGCCGCTCCTTCGCTCCTCCCTCCTTCTCGCTCCCCTCGTCGCGTTCCTCGCAATCCCCTTCCCCGCGACCGCCGATGAAGGTCAGTGGCCCCCGGAGGCGCTCGCGACGCTCGGAACGGCGCGCTGGGGAGAGCTCTCGAGCCGCGGCCTCGCCCTGACGGCGAAGGACCTCTGGGATGGCGCCGGAGGCGGCCTCCTGTCCGCCGTGATCGACGTCGGCGGCTGCACCGGGGCGTTCGTCTCCGGTGAAGGGCTCCTCCTGACGAACCACCACTGCGCCTTCTCCGCGATCCAGCTCGCCTCGACCCCGGCACGGAACTACCTCGTGGAAGGATTCGTGGCCCGGACACGGGCAGAGGAGGTCGAGGCGCGAGGGGGCGTCGGCAGAGTCCGCCTCCTCGCCCGCCTCGTCGACGTGACCGATCGCGTGCGCGGGCCCGGGAGTGCCTTCGCGAAAGCCAAAGGGAACACCGCCCGGTTCGAGGCGGTCGAGCGCGCGAAGAAGGAGATCGTCGCCGGGTGCGAGAAGGCGCCCGACCGACGTTGCGCCGTGGCCGCGTTCGAGGACGGGAGGACGTTCCGGCTTATGGAGCAGGTCGAGTTCCGCGACGTGCGGCTCGTCTACGCTCCGCCGCGGGGCGTCGGCGACTTCGGCGGTGAGGAGGACAACTTTCGCTGGCCGCGCCACGCGGGCGATTTCTCTGTCTTGCGTGTCTACGTCTCCCCCGACGGCAAACCCGCCCCCTTTGCCAAGGAGAACGTCCCGTACCGGCCGAAGGCCTGGCTGAAGGTCGCCGCGAAGGGGATCGCCGAGGGCGACATCGTGATGATCGCCGGCTACCCCGGCCGGACGCAACGATACCTGACCCCGTCCGCCGCCCTGAACCTGGAGAGGTGGTTCTACCCGATCCGCGGAAGGACGTTCTCGGATCTCATCGCGATCCTCGAGACCGAGGGGAAGAAGGACCCCGACACCGCTCTTCGCGTCGCCTCGGCCGTAAAGAGCTACGGCAACGGCGAGACGAACGCGCGCGGCCAGATCGAAGGCCTCGCGCGCAACGGCGTGAAAGCGTGCGCGGAGGCGGAGGCGAAGGAGCTGGCGGAGTTCCTCGCGAAACGGAAGGACCTCCCCTCGGAGTGGGGCGCCGCGCCGGCCGAGCTCGAGAGGATCCTCGCGGCCGACCGGGTCGGACAGGATCGCCGTTTCTTCCTCGAGGAGGTCGAGCGCCTCTCCTCGTTCCTCGGCTCGGCCCTCTCGGCCGTGCGCCGCGCCGACGAGCGCCGGAAGGCCGACCTCGAGCGGGAGGCCGGCTATCAGGAGCGCGACCTGGACAAGGCGCGGCAGAAAGAGCAGGACCTGACCCGCTCCCTCGCCCCCGCCGCGGCCCGCAAGGCGCTCGCCTATCTCATCGAGCGGACGCAGGCCGCCTCGCACGGGGCGGCCGTCCGCGCCTTCGACGAAGCCTTCGGGCGGGGCGCGACGGCCGGGGCAATCGAGGCCAAGCTCTTGGAGATGGACGCGGCCACGGCACTCGGCGACGAGAAGGTGCGCCTTTCGAACGTCGACGCGACCTACGCCGCGCTCGCCGCCTCTACCGACCCGTACGCGAAGCTGGCGCTCGCGCTCCATCCCGAATTCGCAGCGCTCCGCGCCGCGCGGAAGGAGACGAACGGCGCCCTCCTCGTCTGGCGACCGCGGTACCTCTCCGCCCTGGAGGCGCTTCGCGCGTCGAAGGGAAAGGCGATCTACCCCGACGCGAACTCGACGCTCCGCGTCTCCTTCGCGACGGTGAAGGGCTACGCCCCACACGAAGCGGTGACCTTGACGCCCAGGACGTCCCTGCGGGGCGTCCTCGAGAAGGAGAGCGGCACCGTGCCGTTCGCAACGCCCAAGAAGGTTCTCGACGCCGCCCGCGCCGCGGACTTCGGACGGTGGGCCGACCCTCTGCTCGGAAGCGTGCCGGTCGACTTCCTGACCGACGGCGACACGACCGGGGGCAACTCGGGAAGCCCGACGATGAACGGCAGCGGCGAGGTCGTCGGCCTCAACTTCGACCGAGTCTGGGAGAACGTGGCGGGGGACTTCGGCTGGAACCCCGAGCGTTCGCGGAACGTGAACGTCGACCTGCGCTACGCGCTCTGGATGATGGAGCGGGTGGACGGAGCAGACGCCCTGGTCAGGGAGCTGCTCCCCCCACAGTGAGGGAGACGATGGAGGTCCGGCCACGGCGCGCGGTGGCGGTGCTGGGTATCGCAGCCCTGCTGGCTTCCGGCGCGTCCTGCCACCGGTCGTCGCCCCCGGAGCGAAAGCTCGAGGTCCTCGTCCCGTTCCTCCCGGCCACGCTCGACCCGTTCGCCGACTCGCGCCTCGTGGCCCGCAGCCTCTTCACCGCCATCTACGAACCCCTCGCCGAAGAGACCGCCGTCGGGCTCCGGCCGGCGATCGCCGAAAGCTGGACGAACCCCACCCCCGACACCTGGGTCTTCCGCATCTGTGCGAACGAGGCGTTCCACGACGGGACGCCCGTGACGAGCCAGGACGTCGTGGACGCCGTCCTCGCTTCGAGAGCGTCTCCGGGGGCGATCGCCGCTCTCGCCGACCTCAAGTGGATCGCGGTCGTGGACGAGCGAACCGTCCGGTTCCTCACGCACAGACCCGCGGAGGACTTCCTCCTCGCCGTTTCCGCGCTCTTCATTCCGCGAAAGGCGGGGACACGCTTCTGCGGGACCGGACCTTTTCAGGTCGTCGCCCACACGCCGGACCGGATCCTCCTCAGGCACCATTCCCGCCCGCACCACCCCTCGCCTCTCTTCGACGAGGTGGTGTTCCGTCGCTGCTCGAGTTCGTCGGAAGGTCTTCGGCTCCTGCGCAGGCGGATTCCCATGGCCGCCCTCGACCCCTCCAGCGAGATGCTCGACGAAGCGCGCGCGGATTCCCGCTACCGAATCGTGACCTCCGAATCCGGCGGGCTCAGCTACCTTGCCGTCGGCTTCTCTGCGGGCGCCGGACCAATGGAGGACGTTCGGGTGCGGCGCGCCCTTCGCCTCGCCATCGAGCTCCCGGAGCTGACGGCGGCCGGGACCATCTCCGGCGGAACGCCGGTGGGTCAGCTCGTCCCGCCCGGCGCCTTCGGATTCGATCCGAGACGAATCCCTCCGAAACGCGACCTGCCCGAGGCGCGCCGGCTCCTCGCGATTTCCGGCTACCCGGACGGCTTCGCCACCACTCTCGACGTGAACGAGAACGGGCGCCGCGCCGCGGAAGCACTTGCACGGCAGGTCGCCGAAGCCGGGATCCGCCTGCGCGTCGTCGTCCACTCGCCCGACGAGTTCGTCGCCCGAATCCGAGGGAAGAGCCCGCTCTACCTCTACAGCTGGTTCGTCGGCCTCGACGCGGGGCTGGCGCTCAGGAACGCTTTCCACACCACGGACGTTTCCCGTGGCCTCGGAACGCTGAACCGGACCGGTTACTCCAGCCCGGCAGTGGACCTGGCCCTCGCCGACCTGGCCTCGTCCACGAGCCCCCAGGAGCGCCTCAGGAAGCTCCGGGTGATCTCGGACGTCCTCGACGCCGAGCTTCCGTGGATACCCCTCTTCTCCGCCCGCGAGGTCCGGATCCTCCCCGCCGGAATCGACCTGCCGCGCCGCCCCGACGGGCTGTTCGTCATCGCGGAAGCCCGCGCGATGGGCGGCAGGCGCTGACGCTGGGAACGAACGGGGAGCGGGCCGCGCCCGCTCCCCGTCTTCCGGCTCGGTCTACTTCGTCTTCACCGGGTCCGCGGGCCTCTTCGGGAGCCGCTTCGGCTCCTTCTCGATCGCCTTCAGGACCTCCGCGACGCCCCTCTCGAGCTGCGGGTCGCGCCCCGCGGCCACCGAGGCCGGGTCGTTCTCGACCTCGATGTCGGGGGCGACGCCGAAGCCCTCGATGATGTAGGTCCCGTCGACGTCGTTCGTCGCCTGCTGCGGGACGAAGACCTGCCCGCCGTCGAGGAGCGGACCGCGGCCCGAGATGCCGACGACGCCGCCCCAGGTCCGCTTGCCGATGAGCGGGCCGAGCCCCGCCTTCTTGAATCTCGCCGGGAAGATGTCGCCGTCCGAGGCGGAGGTCTCGCTGATGAGCGCCGCCATGTGCCCGTGGAAGACGGCGTAGGGGTAGGTCATCGGCTCGTCGCTCGCCATCCCGAAGCGGGTCCCGAGGAGCTTCGAGTCGAGCCGCTCGAGGATCCACTGCGAGACGTTCCCGCCACCGTTCGAGCGGACGTCGACGACGAGACCCTCCTTGCGGATTTGCGGGTAGTACCACTTCAGAAACTCGTAGATGCCGGGGCCGCCCATGTCGGGGATGTGCAGGTACCCAATCCGCCCGCCGGAGAGCTTCGCCACCTTCTCCTGGTTCCCGAGAACCCAGTCGAGGTAGAGGAGGTCCCCCTCGCTCTCCAGCGGCTCGTACGTCACCTTGCGAGAGCCATCGAGGGTCGGCTTGCCGTTCAGCGTGAGGGTGACGGGGTGGGTCTTGTGCGCCAGGAGGCGGTAGGGGTTGTCGCTCCCCGCGAGCTCCTCGCCGTCGATGGCGAGGACGTAGTCGCCCACGCGGGCATCCACGCCGACCGCCGTGAGGGGCGAGCGGTACTTCTCCTCCTCGTTGTGGCCGCGGAAGATCGCCGCGATGCGGTAACGGCCCGTCTTCGCGTCGAGCTCGAAGCGGGCGCCGGGGAGGCCCACCTTCGCCCGCGCCGGGCGCTCGATGTCCCCCTCCTCGACGTAGGCGTGCCCGACGCTCAGCTCGGCGACCATCTCGCCGAGAACGTACGTGAGGTCGGAGCGGTGGGAGACGTACGGCAGGAGCTGCCGGTACCGGTCGCCAATCGCTTTCCAATCGTAGCCGTGCATGTTGCGGACGTAGAAGAAGTCGCGGTAGCGGCGCCAGACCTCGTCGAAGATCGTCGCCCATTCCTCGGCGGGGACGCGATCGACGACGAGCTCCTTCGTCGAGACGCTCTTAGGCTCCTTCGCCTTCGGCTTCGCGTCCCACAGCTTGAAAGCCTTCTCCTTGCCGTCGCCGCGCACGAGGACCTTCTTCCCATCGTCCGACACGACCCAGCCGTCGACGTCGGCGACGAGCTCGGTCTCCTCGCGCTCCTTCAGGTCGTAGATCGCGAGGGAGGTCTTCTGGCTCTCGCGGCCGTAGAACGCGGCCCCTTCCTTCGCGTAGAGGAGGGCCGTCTTCGTCACGGTGAGGCCGTCGAGGTTGTCGGCCTCCACCGGGACGCGGACGACGCGCGCGGCGAGGCCGTCCCACTCGACGACGACGGGCTTCGGCGGCTTCGCAGCCTCCTTCTTCCCGTCCTTCGCGTCCGCCTTCTTCGTGCCGGTGGCGTCCTTGTCGGCGCCGTCCTCCTCGTCCGCGTTCTTCTTCCCGTCCCTCGCGTCGCCCGCGTTCACCTCGTCGCTCTCGGGGGCGAAGGGGTTCTCAACGTCCTTCCGGAGGGCGAGGGCGAAGATGCCGGTCCTGCGGTTGCCGGCGAAGTTCCACTCGATATCCGAGATCTGGGGCGCGAACTCGCGGTTCGAGAGGAAGTAGAGAAGCTTCCCCTCGGGGTCCCAGGCAGGGCCGAACGAGGAGAACATCTCGCTCGTCAGGCGCTTGACCTTGCCGTCCGCCACGCTCCAGGCATGGAGGACGCGCATCTGGGTGTGCTCGCCCATCGAGAACGCCAGGTGCCCGCCGTCGGGAGACCAGGCGTAGTCGAAGATGCCGCCGAAACGGTAGTCGGCGATCTCGACGACCTTCTTCCCGGCCACGGTCACGACGTAGAGCTTCCCGTCCTTGTCGGCGAGGGCAAGGCGGGCGCCGTCGGGCGACCAGGCGGGCGCCGTGAGCATCGACCCGAACGACGTCGTCAGCTGTTCGGGCTTGCCCGAGCCGTCCTGCGGGACGAGCCAGACCTGTTCCTCGCCCGTCCGGTCGGAGACGTAGGCGATCGTCTTGCCGTCGGGGGACCAGGTGGCGTGCTTGTCGTGAGCGTTCGAGGAATGGGTCAGGTTGCGCGTCGGTCCCTTCTCGATCGGCGCGGTGAAGACGTCGCCGCGCGCGACGAAGAGAGCCCGCTCTCCCTTGGGCGAGAGACCGAAGCCCTCGATCCGCTTCTCGGCGGAGACGCGGGCGGGTCGCGACGCGAGGCCGTCGGACGGGACGGTGATGGCGAGCGCCGTCTCTTTCT
>JACRCS010000394.1 GCA_016218905.1 Deltaproteobacteria bacterium | reverse complement strand
TTCTGCGCCGCCTGGGTGAACAACGTGGCGATGGCCTGGGGCGCGACTCGGCTCGACATCGAGTGCTCCGAGGTCTCCTTCGCCGAGGCGGTCCGCGGGACGACGTCTCGCCTTTTCGGGCAGATCGCTCCGGTGCTCACGTCGTACTACGGGCGGCCTCCGGCGATCGCGGCGAAGGAATACGGGGAAGCTCCGGAGTTCGGACCGTGCGCGGAGTCCCTATTTCGCCCGATCGAGCAGATACCCATCGGAGGCGGCGAGGCGAAGGCGCTGGGAGTGAACATCGGCCAGACAGCCACGAAGTGCGTGGACTGCGACGTCGGAGGCCGGATTCTGGCGAGACGCTCCTTCGGGACGTGGGTGTCCAATCCGGATCGGGACTTCACTATCCTGACGAAGGAGGTGCAGTGCGCCCGCGACGGGTTGCTCGCGGAGACGGGGAATGGCCATCGTCTGGACGCGGTCGGCGTCGCCCTCGGCGGAATCGTGACCGGAGGCAGGGTCCTTCCCGGCGCAGGGCTGACACTCCACCGGACGCCGGCGGAGGTGGCTCAGCTCGGCGAGCTCGCGTCTGTGCTCGGCGTCCGCTTTGGCGCGAAGGCCGCAGTGGTGCAGGACGTCGCAGCGAAGGCCTTCGCCCTCCGGGCGGCAGCCCGTCGCGAACGGACCCTCCTGCTCGACGTCGGAACGAGCACGGGCGGCGTCACCTTCGGGGAGGACGGAGAGGCCTGCGATCTCCTGCACCAGGTAGGGCGTGTCTGCGTGGACCTCGGCCCGAAAGCCGCATCCCGGGACGATCGGGCGGCCATCGGGGTCGTCTCGAAGTACCTCTCTGCCGCGGGTTGGCGGAGGGCGTGCGCGGTGTGCGGGATCGATCCGGCGCTCGAAGCGGACGTCCTTGCGGGAGACGGGGCGGCGGACGAAGTGGCCCTCGGCTGCGCCAGGCGGGAGTTTCTCGGCTACCTCGAGTGCACCGTCGAGACGCTCCGGCTCCTGTATCCGTTCGATCGGGTAGTCCTCACCGGAGGCGTCGTCGCGGGGGCTCTCGGGGACTACCTCCTCGCGGAGTCCCGCGACCGGAGGTGGGTGGAGCGGGGCCTTCCCGACGTCACCCGTTCCACCGAGTCGGTTTTCGAGGGGGCGCGAGGGGCGGCTCTCCTGGCGCTGGCGTTGGAGTAGTCGGGCGTCTCCCGGGCGACGGGCACGCGCAGCAGGAGACGCCATGAGGTCGGGCGATGGTCGCATGAGCTTGCTGCCGTTCCCCCGGGCACACGATGAAGACGCGCCCCAGGCCCAAGTCGGCGATCGCCTGGCGCATCGAGGGAGTCACCCGCGGGTGTCGAGGAACGTGACTAGGGGCATCGGCCCCGGCCGTCAGGGGGATCAGGGGGAATCGGGAACCGGGGCGGCTCCGAGTGGGGGAGCGCGGTCTATCGCCGGCGCCGGGCGACTTCGGCGGCCAGGACGAAGCTGTCGCAGCGGGGCGTCCAGGTCAGAGCCTCGTCCATCACGTAAACGTCCTGGCCGAAGTAGAGCGGGAGCCACGGCAGGTCTTCCATCAACCGCGCCATCAGGTTCTCGAGAGCGTGGCGGCGGAGGCCGGCGGGCTCGATCCCCGCACTCTCCTCGATGAGGCGGTCCAGCTCCGGGTTCGAGTAGCCGCCGTAGTTGTGGAGACCCATCTGCCCGGCCGCGTCAGGAGAGTGGACGCCGTTGTCGAGGACGTCGCTGGCGTCCCCGCTCAGGCACCCGTAGCGGGAGACGTACAGGCTGACCTCCCGTCGCCGCGCCATGTCCAGGAACTCGTCCTGTGGCAGGAGCCGCACCTCCACCTGGATTCCCAAGGGCCGGAGCTGCTCCCTGAGCTCCTCGGCCGTCTCCTGAAAGCGGCTGCGGGCGTGGAGCGTCACGCGGAACCCTTCGGACCGGCCAGCCTTCCGCAGCAGCCGTCGCGCCTCCTCCGGGTCACAGGCGGTCTCTGGCAGGCTCGGGTTGAAACCGAAGACGAACGGGGGCACCAGCTGGTTAGCCGCAACAGCATCGGTGGTGAGCCGCTCGACGAGGCGCCGGCGGTCGAAGGCCAAGTGGAGGGCACGACGGACCAGCGGGTCGAGGAAGGGGTTGCTCCGGTCGCTCGCGTAAGGCGTCCGAGCGCTGTGGAGGTCGTAGCCGAGGTACTCCAGACGGAGGGTCGTGCGGCGACGTACCGCGAACCCCGAGCGCTCGAGACGCGCCGCGACCTTCTTCGAGTCGCATTGGACGAGCTGGGACTGGCCGGACTGCAGGTCGGCCGCTGCCTGCTCGGGCTCGCGTCCCAGGCGGAAGGTCACCGCGTCGATGGGCGGAGGCTGCGCCCGGTAGCGGGGGTTGCGCGCCATCCGGATGGAGACGCCCTTCGTCCAGCCGGCGAACGTATAGGGGCCCGTCCCGTCGGGCTGCTGGGCGAGGGTCGCGGCGGAGGCGCCCTCCGGGACGATGGCAACGAAGCGGAGCTTGTTGAGCAGGACCGCGAACGGGCGCTGCGTCCGAATCCGGACCGTGAGGTCGTCGAGCGCGGCTACCTCGCTGACATACGCGATCCAGCCCGTCATTTCCAGCCCCTGCTCGGTCTGTAGGCGACGGATCGTGAAGACGACGTCGCGGGCCCGAAGCGGGCGGCCGCTGTGGAATGTGACTCCCGGCTGCAGGTGAAGGACCCAGGTATGCGGGTCAGGGTTTTCCCAGGATCGCGCCAGACAGGGTTGGAGCCGCATCTCCGCGTCGTTGGTCACGAGCGGCTCATAGAAATGGGAGGCGATCGAGAAATCGCCGAGGTAGTTCCATGCGTGAGGGTCGAGCGAGTTCACCAGGTAGGAAACCGAGATCACAAGCGGCCCCGAGGGCGCCTTCGCGCAGGCGCCCGCCAGGAGCAGGGCGGCGAGCGCGGCTACCTTGCGCAAGCCGAGCCGGCCATCTCCGTCCGGAGACGCTCTACGAAGGCCAAGGCCCCGGTGCGGTCCGTG
>JACRCS010000386.1 GCA_016218905.1 Deltaproteobacteria bacterium | reverse complement strand
TCCGCGAGGACCGGGCGGGGGTGAGGCCCGCGCGCGTGTCTGAGCGAAGCGAGTCCGCGCGGGCCCCCCGCCCGGCAGCATCGGCGTCGGAAGCGGGTCGGGCGCGCTCAGCAGGCGGCCGCGGGACGTACCGCCCCGCGCGCGGCCCCCTGCCAGAGCCACGGGACGGCGAAGTTGGGTTCTCCGGTCTCCGGTCTCCGGTCTCCGCTCTCCGGCGCTCCGGAACGGAGTTCGGTCAGTCCCCGAGGCAGGTTCCGAGGGCGCGGGCGGCCTCGACCCAAGGATGGTCCAGCGGAACGGTCCTCCGTTTTCCGACGACTTCCTCGAGCGGCACGGGTCTCGTTCCCTCGCCCCGGGCGGCGACCATCACCCCGAACTTCTTCTTCGCGACGAGGTCGGCGCAGGCCGTTCCAAGGCGGGTGGCCAGGAAGCGGTCCGCCGCCGACGGCGTCCCTCCCCGCTGGAGATGTCCGAGGATCGTTACGCGCGATTCGAGGCCCGTCAGCTTCTCGAGCTGCTCGGCCAAGCCGAGGGCCCGTCCGGTCCGATGACCTTCTCCGGCCACGTTGCCGCCGTTCCCCTTTTCCTTCTTCTCCGCCTTCCCCTTCCGGCCCTCGCGCCCCTTTTCCTTGAGCTTGACGACGGCGGCGGCCTCGTTCTGCTCCTTCGAAAGCGCTCCCTCCGCCACGGCGACGATCGAGAACCTCTTCTCGCTCCGAAATCGTTTCAGGATCGCGTTCGCCACCGATTCGACGTCATACGGGATCTCGGGGATCAGGATGACGTCGGCCCCGCCCGCCACTCCGGCCCCGAGCGCGAGCCATCCCGCTTTGTGGCCCATCACCTCGACCACGATGATCCGGTGGTGGCTGTGGGCCGTGGAGTGAAGCCTGTCCACCGCCTCGGTCGCGATGCCGAGCGCCGTGTCGTAGCCAAACGTCACGTCGGTCATCGGGACGTCGTTGTCGATGGTCTTCGGCAGAGTGACGACGTTCAGCCCCGCATTCTGGAGGTGGAAGGCGTTCTTTTGCGTCCCCCCGCCGCCGAGGCAGACGAGGGCGTCGAGGTGGTGCTTGCGGTAGTTCTCGACGATGAGGTCGGTCATGTCGAGGACCTTCCCCGCCACGGGCATCGCGTTGGGCTTGTCGCGGCTCGTCCCGAGGATCGTCCCCCCGTGCGTCAGGATGCCGGAGAGCGCCCTGTCGTCGAGCCAGAGGGTGCGGTTCTCCATGAGGCCCCGGAAGCCGTCGCGGAAACCGATGACCTGCATCCCGTGACGCAGTTCGGCCGCCTTGCCGACGGCCCGGAGGGCAGCGTTCAGGCCGGGCGTATCTCCACCCGACGTCAGGACTCCGATGAGCTTGGACATGTCTTTCCCTCCGGGAACGCGATTATCCCGCCGCGCCGAAGCCGCCAGCGTACGAAACGGGCGTGAAGACGCCGCGCGGGCGCGCCGTCAGACTGTCCGATCTCCGAGCGCGAGAGGTCGCGGCTTCGTCATCGCCTCGATCGACAGAAGGTCGTCGAGCTGGGCGGCCGAAAGGTAGCCCCTCTCGAGGATCAGGTCCCGTACGGCGCGCCCCGTCGCGAGCGCCTCCTTGGCCACTTCGCTCGCCCGCTCGTAGCCGAGCGCCGGGACGACGGCGGTCACGATTCCGATGGAGCGATCGACCATTCCGCGGCAATGATCTCGGTTCGCTGTGATCCCGCGGATGCAACGGAGCCGGAGCGTGTCGATCGCCGCCGTGAGCATGTCGACGGACTGGAAGAGGTTGAACGCGAGGATTGGCTCCATCACGTTGAGCTGGAGCTGCCCGGCCTCCGAAGCGAGGGTGATCGTCAGGTCGTTGCCGATGACCTGGAATGCGACCTGGTTGACGACCTCCGGGATCACCGGGTTCACCTTGCCCGGCATGATGCTCGAGCCTGGCTGCATCGGCGGGAGGTTGATCTCGTTCAGGCCGCAGCGCGGCCCCGAGGAGAGGAGTCTCAGGTCGTTGCACATCTTCGACAGCTTGACGGCGACCCGCTTGAGGACGCCGGAGTACATGACGAACGCACCGGTGTCGGGCGTCGCCTCGACGAGGTTCTCCGCCAGGACGACGTCGAGGCCGGTGACGCGCCGCAGCTCGCCGACGACGAGCTCGGGGTAGCGTGGGTCGGCGTTGATGCCCGTGCCGATCGCCGTCCCCCCCATGTTCACCTCCAGGAAGAGCCTCACCGTCTCGCGCAGGCGCGCCACGTCTTCCCCCGTCGTCACGGCGAACGCCCCGAACTCCTGGCCGAGCGTCATCGGCACAGCATCCTGCAGCTGCGTCCGCCCCATCTTCAGGACGTCGCGGAACTCCTCCCCCTTCTCGGCGAGCGCCCCGCGAAGCCTCTCGAGGGCGGCGACGAGGCCCCGCGTCGCGAGGATCGCGGCGATCCGCAGGGCCGTCGGGTAGACGTCGTTCGTCGACTGAGCGAGGTTCACGTGATTGTTCGGGTGGCAGGCCTCGTAGTCGCCCCGCGCCCGTCCGAGGATCTCGAGCGCCCGGTTCGCGATGACCTCGTTGGCGTTCATGTTCGTCGAGGTCCCCGCGCCCCCCTGGACCATGTCGACGACGAAGTGGCCGTGGTGGTGCCCATCGATGACCTCCTGCGAGGCCTGCTCGATAGCGGCGGCAAGCGGACCCGGAAGAAGGCCCAGCCGCGCGTTCGCTCGGGCCGCGGCGAGCTTGACCATCGCGAGGGCCCTCACGAGAGTTGGGAAATGCGAGACCGGGATGCCGGTGATCGGGAAGTTCTCGACGGCCCGGAGCGTCTGGACGCCGAAGAGGGCGTCGGCCGGGACGTCGCGCTCGCCGAGGAGGTCGTGCTCTCGCCTCACCGCTCCCGACCCGTACCCCTTCTCGGGTCCGACGGCGCGGGAGCTCTGGTACTGGAGGCGCCGGTTCATGACGACGGCGACGCGGGAGAGGACCTCCATCGCTGCGGCTGCATCACCCAGGAGGCGCTGCCGGACCACCTCCCGCGGCAGCTCGAGGACGGAGGTGCGCGTGAGCGAGCGGGCCGAGGTCGTGTGATCGGACGTGTGGAGTAGCGCCCCGATCCCAACCGCCTCGCCCCGTGCCTCGACCGAGAGCGGCTCGACGACTCCCTCCCGCTCGCGGGCGATCTCGATGCTCCCCTCCAGGATGACGAAGAGCGCCTGCCGCGGCGTCCCCTGAGCCCAGAGAAGGGTCCCCGCCGGAATCTCGCGCCGCGAGGCGGCCCCGGCGAGAAGGCCCAGGACCTCTTCCGACAGACCCGAGAAGATCTCCGTCGCACCGAGCACCGCACGCACGTCCGTCACGAGACACCTCCTGGCGCCGCCCTTGCCGCGGCGCCCGCCATTGTAGGGAGGCCCGGCGCGCCGTCGCGGCGTAGAATTCCGAGCCGGAGGAGCGACACGAAGCGTGGCCACCGCCCGTGTTCTTCCGAGGTTCGGTATCGCCTCTTTTCCGGGAAGGAGAACGCCATGAAGTCCGTCTCTCTCGCCGGGGTTCTCTACCTGCTCCTCCTCGGCGATCCAGGCCAGGCTGCCCTCACGGAAACCTCGTCCTCTGCCACCGCCGTCGCCGCGGGCGAGATCGGTGGGATGGCTCAGGACGGCGCCGGGAAACACGCCTCCCTCGCCTTCCCGACCGTCACGAACTCGAGGACGGCAAAGACGGTCCCGTCGAGCAGCTGCACTCCTGTGCCGACGGCGACGTCGTCATTCTCCACGACGGACGCGTACGTCTACCTCTTCTTCAGCATCAGCGGCCAGGCGAATGGCGAGCAGCTCACGCGGGTCTGGTACTCGCCCGACGGACAGGTCGCCGCGAGCGGCTCCTGGAACGCCATGACGTCGGGTGGCGGCTACTGCCCGTGGGCCGGCCTCCAGATCGCCGGATCGTCGCCCGCGACCAAGCCGGGGACCTGGCACGTGCAGGTCTTCTCG
>JACRCS010000385.1 GCA_016218905.1 Deltaproteobacteria bacterium | reverse complement strand
GCGGACGAAGTGCTCGGCGAGGAAGCGCTTCTCCCGGTCAGGGAGCGCGCGGAGGCGATAGTTGTCGATGAAGGCTGTGACCTCGTTCGCCTCGAGTGCCGGGATGATCGCAGGGAAGAACCCGCGCTCGTACCGGCGGAGCATTACCCCCGTCATCGTGAAGACGGGGTAGGCGTCCGGCCGGAAGTAGAGGCCCGCGAGGTCGAAGACGCGATCGGTCGGTCCGGTCACGCGCTGGATGGCGCCGAGGGTCGCGAGTTGCTGCCCATTGCCGGGCACGGACTTGGAGATCCGTCGCTCCGCCGACGGCACTGCGGCGAAGGCGAGGCACAGGGCACACACGCCTGCCGAGGCCAGCGCGGGCGGCGCGAGGCGGGAGAGGCGCACCGCGACGAGACCCCAAAAGACGCCGCACAGGACCGCGAACGTCGGGAGGACCGTGACGAGGTTATAGGGGAACGGGTAGGGGTTCACCCGGAGGAAGGCGAGACACGCCAGAGAAAGCCCCGCCGGGAACCAGAGGTCCCGGGCAGCCGGGTTGCGCCGGGCGCTCGCGACGGCGACGAGGAGCAGTGCCGACAGGGAAGACGCGACGAAGAATGGGTTGCGCAAGGCTTCCGGGGTCAGTAACAGCGACGGCGGGAAGGCGAGGTTCGGCCCCGCGCGCCGCGCCACGTTCTGGAAGTACGGCAGGAGGTTCCAGCGGGCCCAGTCGTCGAGGAGGCCGAGCGCTGCGAGGACGATCGCGGCCAGGGCCAGGGGGGCCAGCCATGTCGCCGCCGGCGCCACGAGGAGAAAGAGCCTGCGGCGGCGAAACGCCAGGACCACCCAGAGCGTGCCGAAAGCTGCCGTCGCGACGATCACCTTGGAGGTCGCGAGGAAGCCCAGGCCGAGAAGGAGGCCCTGAAGGCTCAGGCGACGGGACTCCGCGAGCGAGGAGACCTGGGCCGCAAGGGCGCCGGCAATGGCAAGGGCGACCATGTTGTCGGGCCGGACCTCGATTCCCCTCTCGGCGAAGGACGTCGCGAAGAGGAGGAGCCCTCCCGAGACTACGGCAGCGCTGGGTCCGGCGAGGCGATTGGCGGTCCAGCAGGTCAGGCCGATCGTGGCGGACAGGAGGACGAGGACGAGGAGGCGGCTCCTCCGGAACGTTCCGACCGGGTCGTCGACGTCCACCAATGGCAGGAGGACGACGTACAGGAGCGGGTTGTGCCCTTCCCAGAAGTCCCGATAGAGCGCGCGGCCGTCCGCGACGTTGTAGGCGGCGTGGACGTGCTCGACCTCGTCGACCTGGAAGGAGCGGTTGCGGGAGATCGCGACGCCTGAGACGACACCGCCGATCAGGATGACGAAAATCGTGGCCAAAAGGAGCAGCGTCGCGGCTCGCGCGAGGGGGGACGGGTCGTGCGACGGGTCCAAGGCGCCCCCGTCGCGACTGTCCGGGAGCGTGACCGAAGACGGCATCGGCCGCAGGATAGGGAGTTCGACAGGGCCCGACAAGGTCCTGGTTCGGGTCGCCGAATAAGCGGTGCGCGAGTTGCCGGGGTACGCGCTTGCCCCGGGGGGCGGCAGTCCCTATCCTCTGGTGCGCCAAGGTACGCACGCGTTCTTGCCGCGGCAGGAGGATCCCGATGCACCCGGACGTGAGCATGCTGCCGCAAACGGGCCGGGAGCCTGCGCCGTCCGAATTCCTGACAGTCCTGGTGGCGTGCCTGAACGAAGCGGAGATGGTCGACGAGACCGTGCGCGACATCCTGCGGGTGGGTGCCGGCCTGCCGATAGACTTCGAGGTGCTCCTGATCGACGACGGGTCGACCGACGGGACACGCGACCGGATGGAAGCGATCTGCGCGGCGGAGAGCCGGTGCCGCATGATTGTGAACGAGAGGAATATGGGTCTCGGCAGGGCGGTTCTCAGCGCCTACGCCTACGTCAGGCCCGGGTCCTGGGTGACCGTTATGCCAGGGGACGCCGAGATCCTCTTCGAGTCGATCCACGGCTACCTCCGCATCCGCCACGACTACGACGTCATCCTCGGGTACCTTCAAAACCCGGTCATCCGCACGTTGACCCGGAGAATTGCCTCGTTCGTCTTCTCCAAGGCGGTCCACACGCTCTACGGTTTTCCCTACCGTTACCTCAACGGACTCAAGCTCTACCGAGTCGAGGCATTCCAGGGGATTCCCGTCCTCTCGACCGGGCACGCCTTCAGCGCCGAGCTGCTCGCAAAGGCCCAGCTGCGCAACCCGATGCTCCGTGTCGGCGAAGCGCCGTTCGCCAACCGGGGCAGAGCCGGAGGTGGCTCGAAGGCGTTCCGTCTCCGTTCGATCCTTCACGCCGTCCGGGACGTCGCGCTGGGGTACCGCTCCGTCGCCCGGTACAGGGAAGAGTGCATTCGCGAACAGGTCCGGCCCGCCTCGCCGCTCATGGATCGGCCTCGGCCGCGGGAAAGGGAAGGGGAGAAGCCCCCTTCGGCGTAGAGCCGCCGTCCGCGACGGTCACGAAGTCGGGGAATCCGTGTCCTCAGAACCGGGCACCTCGTGGTACCTCCACTCGCGAAACATCGTGACTCCGCCGCGGAACCGCCCGACGAGGTCCGGCGGAGACTCTCCGAGCCCCACGGCCAGCAGTGCGTCGGCGAGGTCCGGACAGACGATGCACGAGAACGGGAAGCACCCCCCGAGCCGCGGGTTGACCTCGAGGACGTGGAGCTCGCCCCCGGCGTCGATCACGTCCACGTCGATCATGCCGACATGCCGGACCGCGTTCCCGATCCGGACGCCGAGGTCCACGAGGTCCTGGCGGGCGTCGGAGCGGACGAGCGAAGCGGTCCCCCCCTGCATCTCGAGCTTCCTCTTGGGTACCACCGCCACCACGCGGCCCGCCGCGCTGCGCAGGATGTCGAGGTCGTAATGCTCTCCGTGGAGGAAGGGCTGGACGACGTCGCCCTCCGGCACCGCGAAGAGCTCCGCTTCGGTGCGGACGACCCGGAACCTTTCGCTTCCCTGGCCGTGGCGCGCTTTCGTGACGAGAGGGAAGGCGACGGCCGTCGAGCGGGTGGACGGGAAGTCCCCCGCGAGCGCCGTGGGGGGAGTCTGGAATCCCCTCGAAGCGAGCCAGTCCGCGGCCGCGAGCTTGTCGCCGAGGGCCGCCGCGACCTCGGGCTCGGCGCCCAGGTAACGGGCCCCGAGGGATGCGAAAGCCGCGGAGTGCGTGGCGAGCAGGACCGCGTCCCGGTCGTTGAGGGGAATGATGCCGTCGATCGAGTGCCTGCGAACGCAAACCTCGAGCGCAGCGAGATAGGCTTGCGGGTCGGCGACGGGTGGGACGACCTCGAGGGTTGCCCCGTGGACGCGTATGGGTGCGGCGGGATCGGCGTCCGCGGCGACGATGGTTCCGGCGCGCGGCGAGGACCGGAGAACCAGGTACTGGTAGCCCTTGCGACCGGCGAACGTAAGCAGGACGTTGCAGCGCCTAGATGACATAAGCCCCGAAAACGTCGTCGAACGTGTCCGCCCGGCGGGCGAGAACGGCCTCTTCGCCGTTCCAGACGTAGAACGCGGGCATCCCGCGAATGAACTGTGGCTTGAAGACGAAGGTGTAGGCGCCGACGTTGTCGATCCGCAGGATGTCGCCGGTCTGGAGTGCGGGAAGGGGCACGTCGCGTGCGATCACGTCGTCCTCGAGGCAGGTGTATCCGACCAGGTCGACCGGCCGTGGGTCGCCCCGCCTCGGCTCCAGGTCGTGATCGAAGGCCGTGGTGGGGAGGGTGTGCGCGTGCTTCGTCGGCTTGACCGTCTGCACGCTCGCGTCGAGAACGCAGAGGTGCCGGCCCGCAAGTTCCTTCGTCGCGATGACGGACGAGTAGAGAGAGACGGCGTCGCCGAAGAGGGCGATGCCGGGCTCGGCGACGAGCGTCCTGCAGGAGATCCCAGCGGCCCGGAACTCGTCGGCGATCGCGTCGGCGTACTCCGGAAAGGCCGGGAAGTCGTAGAGGCGGAAGCCCGGCGGAGAGTACCCGTAGCCGCCTCCGACGTCCAGGAAAGGAAGCGTGGCCGCACCCGCCCTGAATGCGGCCTCGCAGAGCGCCCGGGCCACGTCGCGGAAGTAGACAAGCGTGCGGTTCCGGCTCGTGAGGTGAGCGTGCAGGCACGCCAGCTCCAGTCCTCCGCGACTCAGCTGCTCCGCCGCGGCCTCGACCTGTCCGGAGCGCGCCTCGATTCCGAACCGGCTGGGCCCACCCCCGACATCGGGCAGGGAGATGTTGACCCGGAGTCCGACCCGCGACGAGGCCGACGGGTGCGCGGCCTTCCACGCCACGGCGTGGCCGACCTCCTCGAGGGAATCGAGGTTCACGAGCGAGCCGTTCGACAAGGCGCAGCCGACGGACGCCCGGCTCTTGCCCGGTCCGTTGTAGACGATGTGTTCCGGTGGCACGGCCAGGCGCAGGGCGAGGGCGTACTCGAGGTCCGAGACCACCTCTGCCCACGCCCCGCGGCCGTGGAGGTGTCTCAGGGCCATCGGGACGTAGGCCGTCTTGTAGGAGAGAGCGACGACGACTCGGTCGAATCGGCGCGAGAAGGCATCCAGGAAGAGGTCGTACTTGGAGTCGAGCGCCGGTAGATCGACCAGGTAAAAGGGCCGCTCCAGGCGCGCGAGCGTGCCCGGGTCCGGCGAGGTCATGAGCTACCGCCCTCCTGTAGGGTGACTGCGGCCGCCTCGGACGGGCGGTTGGAGGAGGTGAGATCGAGCGCATCGAGCGCCCCGGCGTCCCTGAGCCGGACCCCGCCCAGAAGACCGGCGACCTGCTCGAGGACCTGCCGGGGCGACGCGACGAGGGCCTCGTAGGACGTGACGAGCGTCCTTTCTTCGGCCACGTCCCGGAGGCCTTCCTCGACCGCGCGGCAGATGTCCGAGACCTGGTGCTCGACCTGCTCCTCGGGGCTCCTGTCGCGCCAGCGATCCACGTCCCTCGGACGGATAGACCACCAGATCCTGGGGTCGCCGTAGCGTTGCTTGCGGCACGCGAGGATGGACCGCAGGACGGACTGCGGGTTGCGCCGGATGTGGATGAAGCGGCTCTGCGGGATCTCCCGGGCGAACCGGGGGATTCCGTAGACGACGTGGTTGAGGCTCTTGAAGACGTAGGGCCGGCGATGCCAGCCCGCGAGGGCGGCGAGGTCGCGCCGGATGGCGTTCCAAGGCAGCCGGTCGAGCTCTTCGTCGGTGAGGTCGTCGGTCGCGCCAAACTCGGCCCGATACTGCCAGAACCAGCTGAACTCGTGCGGAGAGGCGGCCCCTTCGGTGCCTCCGAAAAGGGAGCGGAGGGGGATCACGGGCACCGTCCCGCGGAACCGTCTCTCGTAGCGAGCGGTTCCCACCACCGGAACGATCCAGTGCCGTGCCACGAAGTTGTTCGGATACCCGACCTCCAGGTAGCGGGCGATCAGCTGGAAGAGAAGCGTGGTCCCGGACCGCGGCGTGCCGACGATGAACGCGATTGGCTGCGAGTCGTCGCGGTGGATCGAAGCGAGGATGCGCTCCACGGGGAGGAGTGCGAGGTTCCCCGCGTAGAGCGCGAGGTCCCGTGCGATCGGCCGCCGGTTCTGACGCCGGATCTCGTTGTCGGAGTAGACGGAGCGAAAGAACCGGACGGCACGGAGCGACACGAGGCGATGGTAGAACACGGGGGATGTCTGTGGAAGGAAGGGTGTGGCGGCGCGCCGTGTTGCCGACGCTGTCCTGCCGCCGGTCCGGTCTGGAGCCGGGGAAGCGGGGCTCAGAGGCGGGCCGTGATCAGCGTGGGCCGTGCCGGGTAGATCCAGCGGGGGACCGTCAGCCACGGCAGCCCGATGACGGGCCGGATCCACGTGGGCGACGCCGTCAGCGGTCGGACGGTCTCGACCTCGACGCGGTGGAAGCCCGATTCGACGAGGGCCGACCGGTAGAACCCGCGGGTGTGCATCACGACGAGCGGAATCCTCGCCAGGGCCAGTCCCCATCGCACGAAGGGCGCCGAGAGGATCTCGACTCCGTAGACGGCTGGCGGAACGCAGAACTCGTGGATCCAGACCGACCCGCCGGGCCTGAGGACCCGGGCGACTCCGCCGAGGACCTCCCGGACGTTCCTGCGCGCGGAGATGGCGGACGAGCCGGCGACGTGGTGCAGGAGGAGCGGCAGGACGACGTGGTCGAAGGTCCCGTCCGGGAAACCGATCCTGCAGGCATCGCCCTGGACGAGGAGGACACCTTCCGATCCGTAGTGCCTCAGCATCGCTGCCGAGGCGTCCATGACGGTGAGCCGGTAGCCGCGGCTCGAAAGATCCGCGCGACTCCAGAGTCCGCCGATGCAGAGGACCGAGCCGGCGAGGCCCGATTCGATCCTCCTCGCGGTGGCTTCGTGGAAGGGGCGCATTCCCGCGGGCACGGAGTGATAGCTCTCCGCCTGTCGATCGAAGAACTCCGTCTCGTGGCCGCTCATCTGTCCTCGGCCCGGATCGCGGACCCGATTCCGGTGGCTGGTCCCGGCTGCCCGGTACTCCTGCCGTCGGGCGTCGACGGCAGACTCGTCCTCGTGCTCCAGAGCCCTTCGACGGACCGCAGGGCGGCCTCGTGGATTCGGTCGTTCGCCGATGCGAGGATGCCGCGCCGGTGCCACAGGTCCGGGCCCCGGTAGCAGAGATCCCTACCGTCCAGATCCGTGATGCGGCCGCCCGCCGACTCGAGGAGAGCGGTCCCAGCGCACGTGTCCCACGCTTTCGCGTTGCCCGTCGGGTTGACGTAGAGGTCGCGTTCGCCGGCGGCGATGAGGCCGAGCTTCAGGCCGACCGAGCCGGAGGCGGTCTCGTCGCAAATACCCATCCGGCGCTTCAGGCCGTCGATTTCCGGACGACGGTCGGTCTCCGAAACGACGAGCCGGGCCAGGGCCGGCTCGCTGACCGACGAACACCGAAGCTCGCGCCGTTCCCCGCGGTCGATCCGCACGGCCGGCGTACCGGCGACGGCGACGTAGAGCCGTTCCCGCGAGGGCTGGTAGACGACTCCGAGCTGGGGGCGGCCGTTCGAGGAGAGGCCGATCATCACCGAGAAGGTGTCGAGGCCGCGGACGAACTCGCGCGTCCCGTCGAGCGGATCGACGAACCAGGCTCTTTCCGAGGCGGCCAGCCGGTCGAGGTCGGCCGGCTCTTCCTCCGAGACGATCGCGTCGCCGGGGAAGGCGGCGCCCAGGCCTTCGACGATGATTCGGGAGGCCTTGCGATCTGCGATGGTCACGGGCTCGTTTCCGGGCTTCATCTCGACTTCGAGATTCGACCGGCGGTGTCGAAGGATGAGAGCGCCCGCCTGGAAGGCGAGCCGGCAGGCGAGGTCGGCTTCCGCTTCGAACGTCGGCATAGGACCCGCCATCCTAGCGTGGGCCCGGAAAACCGCTCGTCCGGTCCAGCCCGGCTTCCGAACCGCCGCGGTGCGGGCCGGCGCCTCCTCCTCCGCTATCCGCTCACGGTCTCATTCCGGCCTTTCGCGGCCCTCCTCTTCAGCGCTCGCGGGAAAGTAGCCACTCGTGCTCGTCAAGAGTGAGCCATGCGAAAACACCGCGGAGCGTGTCGGGGAAGGGACCGCGAGGGCGGGACGGCACCGCGACGAGACAGGAGGCAGCTCCGGCGTACGGATCCACGACGTCGGGGATCGGTTGCTCTCGTCGCGTGGAGCGTGAGAGCAGCGTCATCCGCGCCGAAGGCGCGTAGAGGCGG
>JACRCS010000382.1 GCA_016218905.1 Deltaproteobacteria bacterium | reverse complement strand
GACTCCGGCCTCTTTTCCGTCACCCCGGCACGGATTGCCGGGGTCCAGGGCCCAGGAGGGTCCATCCATGGCGCACTGGATTCCGGCGTCCATGCCGGAATGACGAAGAAGGGAGACCCGGTCGCCATTCACTTGGAAGTTTTCAGTAGAACCGAAAACCGAGAACCGAGAACCGAAAACCGAGCGCGCCTAGCGCGCTCACTCCCCGAGCCTCCCCATCACCCACTCCAGCGTGACCCGCGCCACCAGGTAGTCGCGGCGGGCGGTGGCCAGGTTGCTCCGGGCCTGGATCAGGTTGAACTCGGCGTCGTCCACCTCGAGCTTCGTCTTCACGCCGTACTCGAACCCCTTCTCCGCCATGTAAAGGAGCCGATCGGCCTGGTTCACCGTCCCGGAGAGGGCGTTCACCGTCTCCGCGGCCTGGCGGACGGCGTTGACCGCTTCGCGGACGTTGAGCGCGACGCCGTCGAGAAGCTTCAGCTCGTCCAGGCGGAGGCTCGCGAGGTCGCTCTTGGCCTGGGCGACCCGTCCCTGCGTCCGGAAGCCGTCGAAGATCGGCCAGCTCGCGACCACGCCGGCGTTCCACTCGGGTCCGGAGTGATCCTGTGCGCCCAGGTCCAAGTGCCGGTACCCCCAGGCGGCCTTGAGGTCCACCCGAGGCTTGTCCCCCGCCCCGCGGATCGTGACGACCTCGCGCGCGACGCCGATCTGGTGGCGCAGGTTGGCGAGCTCCGGCCGGTACCGCTTCGCCGCCTCCAGGGCTTCTTCGTAGCTCGGGACCGGCTCCTCCCGGACGTCGAGGCTGCCCTGCACGTCCACCTCCCGGTCAGCGATGGCGAGGAGGAACCGGAGCTGGTCCCGGGCGAGGCGGATCAGGTTCTCCGTCCGGATCACGTCGGGTCTCGCATTGGCGACGGCGACCTCTCCCGAGAGCACGTCGAACTCCGTGGCCACGCCGGCCGAGTACCGCTTCTTCGCCTCGTCGAAGTGGCGCAGCCTCTGCTCCAGCGCCTGCCGGGCGACGGCGTGGAGCTCCTTCGCCACGAGCACGTCGTAGAACGACTGGGTGACGTCGCGGGCCGCCGCCTGGCGGGCGACCCGGAGCTGGTCGTCCGCGGTCAGGAGCCCCACCCTCGCCGCGCGGATGGCGGCGCCGACCTGTCCCCAGGTGAAGAGGGCCTGGCTCAGGCCCGCCTCCGCCGTGGCCACGGTGGTCGCCGGCGGGCTGATGGTGCCGAAGCCGGGGATCGACTGGATCTGGCTCTTGTCCCGCTGCCGCAGGGCGCTCGCCGTGAGGGTCACCTGCGGCAGGGCCGCCGCCCGCTCCTCCTCGTACCGGCCCTCGAGCGAGTTTCGAAGCTCCAGCGCCTTCTGGATGTCCCGGTTCCGCTCTGCCGAGAGCCGCAGGGCCTCCTCCAAGGTGAGGACCTGGACCGGGGGGCCGGCCGGCTCTTGGCTCCGGGAGGGCTTCGCCGCCGCCAATCCGGCGAACACCGCCAAGACCACGAGGCCGAAGAGGCCCAGGAGCTTGCGCCGCTGGTTGAGCGCCGGCACTCGATCCTCCTCGGGCCGCCCCTTGGCGCGGGCGCGGCCGGTCCAGGCGCGGCGCACCCAAGCCGCGAAGTCGTCGAGCGCCGTGTAGACCACCGGGACGACCAGGAGCGTCAGAAAGGTCGAGGTGATGAGCCCGCCGATGACGGCGCGGGCCATGGGAGCGCGCATCTCCGCGCCCGCCCCGAGCTCCAGGGCCAGAGGCAGCATGCCGAAGATCATCGCGAGGGTCGTCATCAGGATGGGCCGGAGACGGGTGCGGCCGGCAGTGATCAGGGCCTCCCGGCGCTCCAGGCCCTGGGCCCGGAGAATCTTCGCGTAGTCCACGAGAAGGATCGCGTTCTTCGTGACGAGCCCCATCAGCATGATCAGCCCGATCAGGCTCATGATGCTGATCGTGTCACCCGTGAGCCGCAACATGCCGGCCATTCCCACGAGGGAGAGAGGCAGGGAGAGCATGATCGAGAGCGGGTCGATGAACGACTCGAACTGCGCGGCGAGGATCAGGTAGACGAAGATGACGGCGAGGAGGAGCGCCTCGGCCATGTAGCCGAAGGACTCGGCCATGTCCTCGGCCTCGCCGGAGAAGACGACCCGGTAGCCCGGCGCCATCGGCACCCGCGCGGCCGCCTTCTGGACCTCCTTCACCGCCGTTCCCAGCGGCAGCCCGTCCAGGTTCGCCGAGAGCACCACCTGCCGCGAGAGGTCCTGCCGGCCGATCTCGGTGGGTGTCGTCTTCATCTCGTACCTCACGAGCTCGCCCAGCGGCACGAGGGACGTGGTGCCGGACCTCGGCACCGCCAGGCGGAGCGACTGCACCTGGCCCACGTCCTGGCGCAGCCCCTCGGGGAGCCGCACCCTGACGTCCACGGCGTCGCCATCCTCATCCTCGAAGGTGCAGACGGCCTGCCCTCCGACGAGGGTCCCGACCGTGCGCACCACCTCGGCCGTCGTGACGCCCGCGTCGGCGGCCCGCTCCCGGTCCACCACGAACCGGTACTCGGGGACGTCGTGCTCGAGACTCACCTCCAGGTCGACGATCCCCGGAATCTGCCGGACCTCGCGCTTGAGCTCGGCTCCGTACTTCTTGAGGAGCTCGATGTCGTCGCCGCGCAGGTTCACCTGGAGCGCCTTCTGGCCCTGGAAGCTGTCGGCCTCCAGGATGGAGGAGACGATCCCCGGGATCTTCTGCAGCCGCGCCCGCAGCTCGCGCCGGACTTCCGCGTCCGACCGTTGCCGCCGGCTCTTCTCCACGAGCTTGACGAAGAAGGACCCGTCGCGGACGGTCCGGTCGCCGGCCCCGATGCTCGCGTACGTCAGGGCCACCTCGGGAAGGGCCCTGATCTCGCGGAGCACGGCTTCCAGGCGGTTGCGGCTCTCGCTCACCGAGGCGTCCGGGGCGGTCTTGAACTCCACCTGGAACTCGCCCCGGTCGACGGCCGGCATGAAGTTCGACTCCAGCGTGCCGAAGACGCCGACCCCGCCGGCGAAGGCGAGGACGGCGACGAGGAGCACGCTCTTTCGGTGATCGAGGGCCCACCCGATCATCGCGCGGTACACGTCGGCCGCCCGATCGAACAGGCCGTTGAAACGCTCCAGGAGCCGCCCGACGAAGTGGCGCCCTCCCTTCCCTTCGATGTCCGGATCCACCCAGCGCGACGAGAGCATGGGGTCGAGGGTGAAGGAGACGAAGAGGGAGACGAGCACCGCGAAAGTGACCGTGATCCCGAAGGAGAAGAAGAAGCGGCCGACGATGCCCTTCATGAAGGCGACCGGCACGAAGACGGCGACGATCGAGAAGGTCGTGGCCAGGACCGCGAGGCCGATCTCGGCCGTTCCATCGCGGGCCGCCGTGAAGTGGTCCTTCCCCCGCTCCAGGTGCCGCACGATGTTCTCCCGCACGACGATGGCGTCGTCGATCAGGAGCCCGATCGCGAGGGAGAGGGCCATCAGCGTCATGACGTTGAGCGTCATCCCCATGAAGTTCATGACGATGAAGGACGAGATCACCGAGACCGGGAGCGTGAGGCCGGTGATGACGGTGGAGCGCCAGGAGTTGAGGAAGCAGAAGACGATGAAGACCGTCAGGAGCCCTCCGAGGACGAGGGAGTTGACCACGTCCTCCACCGACTCCCGGATGAAGATCGAGGCGTCCCGCACGACATTCAGGGAGGTGCCCGCCGGCAGCTCGGAGCGGAGCCTCCCGACCTGCTTCTGGATGTTGATTCCGATGGCCGCGGCCCCGTCGACGAAGGCGAGCGTGCGCTGCTCCTCCACCCCGTCGACGACCTCGGCCACGTCGTCCAAGGTCACCGGCCGGCCGTTTCGCTGGGCGATCACCATGGGACCGAACCGGTCGACGGTGGAGGGTTTGCCGGAGACGCGGAGCGGGACCTCCGCGCCGGCCCGGGTGAGCCTCCCGAGCGGGGTGTTGACGCTCTCGCTCCGAAGGCCGGCGACGACCTCGTCCACGCCCATCCCCAGGGCCTCCAGGCGCCGCGGGTCGATGCGAACGCTCACCTCCCGCTTGGCGAGGCCGACGAGGTCGACCTTGCCGACACCCGAGACGTTCTCGAGCCGGCGCTTCACCTTCTTCTCCACCAGCGTGGAGAGCTCCCGGGGGGAGAGGGTCTCGGAGCGCACGGCGAGGGAGACGATCGGCATGGCCGAGAAGTCCACCTTCTGGATGACCGGCTCCTCGATGCCCTGAGGCAGCTCGCCCCGGATCGCCCCCACCTTGGCGCGCGCCTCCTGGCTCGCGTCGTTGATCCTCACGTCGAGCTGGAACTGCGCGACCACGAACGAGACCCCCTCGAGGGAGGTGGACGTGACGTGCTTGATCCCGGCGATGGGGTTCACCGCCTCCTCGACCTTCTTCGTGACCTCGCGCTCCACCGACTCCGGGGAGGCTCCCGGAAACTTCGTCGTGATCACGAGCACGGGGATCTCGACGTCGGGATAGAGGTCGAGCGGGAGCCGGCGGTACGAGAAGAGCCCGAGCGTCACGAGCGCGAGCATCAGCACCGCGGCGAAGACCGGCCGCTTGATGGAGAGGTCGGAGAGGAACATCTACCGCCCTCCCCCCGCCGTGGGCGCCACGGGGTCGCCGTCCTTGAGGTTGAACCCTCCCCGGGTCACGACGGCTTCGCCGGGCTTCACCCCCGAGGCGATCTCCACGCAATCCTCGCGTGCCGGCCCCGTCTCCACCGGGCGGCGGCGCGCGGCGTTTCCCTCCACCACGAAGACGTGCCCCTTGTCGGTGAGCGCGTCCCAGGCCAGGAGGGCGCTCCGGGGCAGCTCGATCCCGGTCCGCCTGCCGGTGACGATGCGCCCCTTGACGAAGAGGCCGCCCTTCAGGCGTTCCGGCACATTGCGGACCTCGGCCTGGACGCGCACCGAGCGGTCGGAGGGGTCGACGGAGGGGTTCACGCAGAGCACCTTGCCGGTGAAGACCTCCCCCGGAAGCGCGTCGGTGGTGAAGGTGAGGGGCTGACCGACGCGCAGCGACGCGAGCTCCCGGGACGGCACCGTCACGGTCAGGTCGAGGACCGACGAGTCGACGATGCGGAAGAGCGCCCGGTCGCCCGTTGAATCGCCGACGCTGACGAGCCGCTCCGCGATGACGCCGTTCATCGGAGAGCGGATGACGGCCTTGGAGAAGCGGGTCTGGGCGTGGCGGACGTCCTCCTGGGCCGCGTCCACCTGCGCCCGGGCCGCCCCCACCTGGGCCTCGGCCGCGGCGATGCGCGCCTTGGCCGCCTCCCGGGCGGTTACCCCCTCGTCGAGACTCTGCTGGGTCGCGAGCCCGACCTCCTTCAACTTGAGGAGGCGCTGGTACTCGCGCTCGGCGCGTTCCGAGGCGACTTTCGCCTCGAGGACCGCCGCCCTGGCGCTCTCTTCGGTCGCCTTGGCCGCCTGCACTCCGGCCTTGGACCGGTCCAGCACGGTTTCGAGCTCCCGCGCGTCGACCCTCGCGAGGACCTGGCCCTTCGAGACCCGGAGCCACTGGGTGACCAGGACCTCGGTCACCGTGCCCGCCACCTCGCTCTTCACCTCGGCCTGAAAGCGCGGGGCCAGGGTCCCCACCACGTCGACCCCCAGGACGAGCTCCCGCGGCTCGGCCTTCAGGACCTCCACGGCCACGGGCGGCGATGTGGCCTTCGCCGCCGCCGGCCGCGCGCCCTCGCCGTCGGTGGAGCACCCGGCCAGTGCGAGACCCGCCAGCAGGAGCGCCCCCGTCTCAACCAGAATCGCCCTCATGTTCGCCTCTCCTTCCCTCGCGGAGACGCAACCCCGCGAAAAATCGCTTCGAGCACCCGGCGGAGGCCCTCGCGCCCGAACGTGAGCTCGGGATGGCAGAGCTCCACCTCCATGGCGATGTTGACGGCCCCGAGGAGGGCCCACATGGTGGCCTCCGGGTCGCCCGGACGCAGCTCGCCCGCCCGGATGCCCTCCTCCACGAGGTGCTTCACGACCTGGCGGAAGCGTTCGTGGTAGGCGTCGAAGTCGAAGTGGGGGGCCCGCTCGCGGGGGCCGTAATTGACGGAGTATAGGACGCGGGCGGTCCCGATCCGCTCCCGGAAGAGCGAGAAGACGCGCTCCGAGAGCCGCAGGAACCTCTCCCTGGCGCTCCCCCCCTCGGCGAGCGCCTCCTCGACCACGGCGTCGAAGCGGTCCCAGGCGTCCTTGGTCAGGGCGAGAAAGAGCCCCTCCTTGTTCCCGAAGTGATAGTAGAGCACGGGTGGCGTCACCCGGGCACTCGTGACGATCTCGCGCACGGTCGCGGCCGCGTACCCCTTTCGGGCGAAGATCTCGGCGGCGCTCTCCAGGAGCCGCTGCCGGCCCTCCCGGTCGGGTACCCGCGCCTCGGGTATCGTCAGGTCGATGGTGCTCACGGCGTTCGTGCCTCCCCTGGCGGATTCTTTAACTAGCGCTACATATACCGGCGAAGGTAAGGGGTCAAATTGAAACTTCGGCAGCTCCCAGGGGAGGGAACCACGGGTCGCCGAGGGCAAGCCGTTGAAGGACTGGCGCTCTCGAGCGTCACCCGGCGTCGGGGCGGCATATACTCTCCAAGGGAAGGGAAAAGCCGCAGGGGCCAGAGCGAGGTGGAGATCGGCTCGCGGGTGGGCGGACCGGGAGAGGGGGACGGTCGACTCTGAAAGCGGAGAAGGGCGCCTGGCGGCGCCCCTCCGGCTTGCAGGTCTCCTGCCCGCCGGCCCGGAACTGAGCCCGGGCCGACTGGAGGCGAGGGTCTAGTCTTTCAGCATCCGGCTAGTAGTTCACGGGAACGACCTGCCCGGGCGCCGTGACGAGAACGCTCGGGAAGTAGGTCTGATCGTAATAGCCCTCCCAGCTGTCCCACCATTCGATGAGGACCGCGTAGGGGGTGGCGCCGGGAGAGACGGGGACGTCGGCGACCCCGCTCCAGCCGGGGCAGCCGCCGGCGCCGGAGGCGACCACCGGGCCCCCCTCGCCGGACCGGACCGTCCATCTCGCGCTGGCCTCGGGATCATAGGAGCAGGGGGAACCGCTCACGTCGCTGTCTCCCCAGATGAGGCGGAGCACGCCGCTTCCGCTGCTGACGGTGAAGTTTGCCGTCTTCTGCGACTCCACGTTACCGGACCAGTCCTCGGACCAGAACGCCAGCGAGTAGGAGACCGTCCCGGTCGCGGCGGGGATGACGACGCTCGTCCCGGTTTGCGTGGCGCCGCCGTTGAGGCGGTAGTAGGTCGCCTTCACCCCCAGGGTGCTGGCGTCCGACGCCGACAGCGCGATGATCGCCCCGTCGCTGTAGCTGGCCCGTGCGTCCGACGTGGTCGTCGGAGGCGTCGTGTCCGCGACCACCGTAAAGGAGGCCGTGCGATGCACCGACTCGTTGTTCCCCGCCTGGTCCACCGACCAGAACTCGAGGGCATGCGAGCCGGCGGCGCTGACGAACAGGCTCTTGGCCGCGGCGGCGGTGGTGCCGCCGTCGAGCTTATAGAAAGTCCTTCCCAGGGCGACCTTTCCGTCCGCCGTGAGGGAAAAGTCGACCTTCGCGGGTCCGGCGTACGTCGGCTGGACGTTCGAGGTCGTGACGGGAGCCGTCCCGTAACCGCACCCGGGCGCAGCGTGGCAGTTCACGCAGCTCGACTGCGTCACGTCCCAGTTCTGGTCGTGGCAACGCAGGCAGTCGTTGTCCGGGTCGTAGGGATTCTCGAACGGTGCGTGGGCCTTGGTCGAGTCGCCGTGGTACGTCGAGTGGCACCCGCCCTGCTGACAGGTGCCGTTCCAGGTCCCCAACGTGTTGTACGGAGACGGGTGGCAGGTCGCGCAGTGGCTGCCGTGGATCTTCGCCAGGTCGGTCTCATGGCAGACGGCGCAGTCGACCGGGACGGCGAAATAGGGCTTGCTGCCGGTCCAACCGGCGTCGTCGTGCCAGTCGTCCGGGAAGAGGACGACCGCACCGCTGCCGGGCGTCGAGGCGTGGTTGGCGTTCGCGTGCTGATAGTTGCTGATGTCGCCGTGGCAGGGCGAGCAGACGTACATGCAGCCGTGGACGTAGTGACAGCTGCTGCAGTTGTATCCCCCGCCGCGATACAGGACCGTGTGGTGAAAGTCGGTGGTGACGAAGGCCTCATAGTGGCAGGCCTGGCAGGAGGACCAGTCCTCACAGGCGGCAGACGCGGGAGATCCCCAGGAACCCGCCGCGAAGAGGGCCGCAAGCAAGAAGGTCAAACCGTACAGGAGTGCCCCAGGCCTACGTCGAGGAGTGTCTTCGGCTCTCATGGCTCTCCTCCCTCACCCAAAGGGTGATTCGATGCGCCCGTAGGATTCAATGATCGTACGGAGCGATAGGATCGGGACGAACTCGCCCGTCTTCGGCGCTTCGAAGTTGCAAAAAACGTACCTCAATCGCAATTAAGCAAATAGACCCTCCCCAGCGTCCGTTCGGAAAGTTCCTTCCTGCTATTCAGCCCCTGCGTTGGGGGAACGGCGCTGATTCGCCGCCGTTCGTCCTGCTGGTTGCGATGCACGAACGAACCGCACGGGACACCAGACCAGCTCAGCACAGACTGACTGGCGACAGAATTACAGATTCTGGCTGCCTACTTGGCAAAAGTGGAGAACGAACTGCCCATGGCTTCTAAGGCAGGGAAGCGCAGGGACCAATGATTAAGCGGGGCGGGTGGAATAAGGCCCAGTGGGGAGGCTCCCCGCTGCGCAGGCGCGCGTTTCTAGTGTCCCGTTCGGGAATCTTCCCCTCTTCCAGCTTCAGAAGTCGTCAGCGCGGCCGAAGCGATCTGCCGCACTCCACGAGGGCACGCAGGTTCTCGACGGGCGTACCGGGCGGGACGCCGCAGCCGGGCATGAGGATGAAGCGGTCCGGCCCGGCGGCCGCGAACGCCCTCGCCGCGTCCGCCGCCACGTCCTCCGGGCCCCGCAGCAGCATGGTTCCGACCGGGTCCACGTTTCCCGCGATCACGGGGCCGGGGCCGACGTGGCGCCGGAGTTCCTGGAACTCCACCACCTGGTCCAGGCTCAAGCCGTCCGCTCCCGCGGCGAGCATGTCCGGCCAGCGGTCCTTCGTGTGCCCGCACACGTGCAGCATGCTCCGGAGGCCGGCCTGCCTGGCGGCGTCGAAGACCGCCTTCTGGTACGTCCAGGCGTAACGGCGGTAGTGGTTGGGGGAGATCATGTCCCGGGTCGACATCGGATCCGGCATGTAGACGAGGGAGGCGCCCCTCCTCTTGGCTTCCTCGGCGAAGCGGCCCAAGGCACGGGCGATCACCTCCAGGCAGGCCACGACCTTGTCTGGAGCGACGATCAGCTCCTTCAGCGTTCTTTCGATGCCGAACACCCGATTCGCGGTGGTGAAGGGACCTTCGAAGAGGACCGCTACCGGAAGGTGCGGCGCCTGCCGGACCGCCAGCTCGATCGAGCCCAGAACGACCCCACAGCTCGGGACGGCGTAGAAGTCCGTGACCTCCAGCCCGGAGACCTGCTCGTACCCGAGCGGCGCCTCGATGTCGAGCCCGCTCTCCCCGCCGGTGACCCGGCAGCCGAGCGCTTCCGCGAGGTAGTAGGGGTCGCTGTAGATGATGAGCCAGTCCACCCCGCTGGCCTGCTGGAACGCCGACTGGACCCGGACCATCTCGGCGGCGTTCGCCCGCATGGCGGGCAGGCTCGAACCCGCCAGTTCCGCGGCGCAGGCGGCGCCCGTGAGGACGACGGGCACGCCCGCCGCCGGCGCGCCCCGCAGGACGTCGATCAGTGGGGATTCCATGGTGCGCCTCTCCTCCTTCGCTCTTCCAGATCGCCGAGCGCGGCCCGTCACCCGGCTCCGCGCGAAGTCGCCAGCTTCCGCGCGTACTTCGCCTGGGTCGCTTCCGCCAGCCGATTGGGCTCCCCGAAAGCCAGGGCCTTTGTGGGACACGCGGCCACGCAGGCCGGCTCGAGGCCGCTGGCGACCCGCTCGCTGCACAGGTCGCACTTCTGCATCTTTCCGTCGCTCCCGTAGCCTGGCGCGCCGAAGGGGCAGGCGAGCAAGCAGGTCCGGCAGCCGACGCAGACTTCGGATCGCACCGTGACCGCGCCGGAGGCCGGGTCCTTGGAGATGGCGCCCGTAGGGCACGCGGCGGCACACGGCGCGTCTTCGCAGTGCAGGCAACTCAGGGAGACGTAGGTGATCTTCGCGGCCGACTCGGGTTGCTCCACCTGGTGCACCTTGCG
>JACRCS010000381.1 GCA_016218905.1 Deltaproteobacteria bacterium | reverse complement strand
GGTGTGGGCCGGCCTGACCGACGTGCCAGGCGGCATCGTGCGGCCGGTTGCGGCCGCAGGCGTCGAGGCGGGCTTCGTCGATGAGCTGGCCGTTCGGCTCGACGCGCCCCCTTCCGAGCTGCGGCCCGCGGCCCGGGCGGTCCTCGAGGACCGCCCGGTCGTCGTGGACGACACCGAGACCGCCCCGGGCTTCGTGTTGTGGCGGGAGGCGGCGCTGAAGCGTGGATTCCGCTCCTGCGCGGCGTTCCCGGTGCGTGCTGACGGCATTGTGCGTGGCGTGCTCGCGGTGTACGCCGGCGAGGCCGGGGTGTTCCACGACGAAGTGGCAGCGCTCCTGGCCGAGCTCGCCGCAGACCTTGGCTATGCCCTCCATGCTCTCGAGACGGATGAACGGCGCGCGGAGGCCGAGCAGGCGCTGCGGCGGAGCGAGAACAGCCTCAAAGAGGCGCAGCGTATCGCCCATGTCGGCAGCTGGGACCTCGACCTCGAGCGCAACATCCTCACCTGGTCCGACGAGATCTATCGGATCTTCGAGATCGACCATGCTCAGTTCGGCGCCTCGTACGAGGCGTTCCTCGCCGCCATATACCCCGACGATCGCGCGTTCGTCGACAAGGCGTACACCGAGTCGGTCAGGACGAGAACGCCCTACGACATCGTTCACCGCCTCCTGATGCCTGACGGCCGGCTGAAGTACGTGAACGAGCGGTGCGAGACGTTCTATGGCGAAGACGGCCGGCCGCTTCGCTCCCTGGGCACGATCCAGGACATCTCCGAACGCAAGCGGGCGGAGATGGAGATCGCCCGCGTGAATCGTGCGCTGCAGATGCTCAGCGACACCAATCAGGCTCTGGTTCGCATCACGGATGAGGCGACGCTGCTGAGAGAGGTCTGCCGGCTCGTTGTCGATGTGGGCGGATACCGCATGGCGTGGGTCGGATTCGTCGAGCACGATGAGGCAAGGACGATGCGCCCGGTTGCCCATTCGGGCGCGGACGCCGGATACGTCGAATCTGCCGACGTCACGTGGGCGGACGACGAACGCGGTCGCGGCCCGGGCTGGACTGCAGTCCGCACGGGACAGCCGTGCATCACGCGCGGCGTTTCAACGGACACTGCCTTCGCGCCCTGGCGGGAGGCAGCCGTTAAGCGCGGCTACAGATCCATCCTCTCCCTGCCGCTGATAAGTGAAGGCCAGACGCTCGGGGCGATGCTCATCTACGCCGGCGAAGAGGATGCGTTCGACTCCAACGAGGTCGAGATCCTGAAGGAGCTGGCGGGCGATCTGGCCTTTGGCATCACCGCGCTACGCACGCGGGCAAAGCGGGATCAGGCAGAGGAAGCCTTGCACAAGCGAGAAGCGGAGCTGAACGAATCTCAGCGCCTTGCGCACATCGGCAGCTGGGACTGGGATGCGGTGAAGGACACCATCTGGTGGTCGGCCGAGTACTACCGCATCTACGGCCTTGATTCGAGTCAGCCGACGCTGAACTACGTCGAGCATCTGAGTGCTTACACTGCCGAGAGCGCCCGGGGGCTCTACGCGGTGGTGAAGCGGGCCATGGAGACCGGAGAGCCCTACGAGATCGACCTCGAGCTTGCCCATCCGAGCGCCTCGACCAGGTGGGTCGTCGCTCGGGGAGAGGTCAAGCGTGATGCAGAGGGCAGGATTCTGGGGCTTCGCGGTACGGCCCAGAACATAACCGAACGTAGACGTCTCGAGGAAGAGACGCGACGGCTCAATCTCGAGCTGGAGTCTCGCGTCGAGGAGCGAACGGCCGCACTGTCCGAGGCCGTCAAGGAGCTCGAGAGCTTCTCGTACTCCGTCTCTCACGACCTCCGGGCGCCCCTGCGCGCGGTCGACGGCTTCTCCAGCCTCCTCGAGACGCAGAGCGCTGGCAGCCTGGACGAGGAGGGGCGTCACCTGCTACAGACGATCCGGCGGAACGCCCACCAGATGGGACGGCTGATCGACGACCTCCTCAGGCTCTCCCGCTCGAGCCGGGCGGAGCTCCGGATGGCGACGATCGACATGAACGGCCTCGTCGAGGAGATCCTCGACGAGATGCTCCCGGCCGCGGAGCGGGATCGGACCGAGATCCACGTCGCGAAGCTGCCCACCGCGCGGGGAGACGCCGGGCTCGTCCGTGTCGTCCTCCAGAACCTCCTCGCGAACGCGCTGAAGTACAGCGCGCCGCGAGAGCGACGCCTCATCGAAATCGGCGTCAGCCCGGGAGACGATGGCCCGGAGTACTTCGTTCGCGACAACGGCGTGGGGTTCGACCCCCGATACGCAGACAGGCTCTTCGGCGTCTTCCAGCGTCTCCACTCGGCGGCGGAGTTCGAGGGGACGGGGATCGGCCTTGCGCTGGTGAAGAGGATCGTGAGCCGCCACGGGGGAAGGGTCTGGGCTGAGGGAGCGGTGGACCGCGGCGCCACCTTCTGGTTCACGCTCGGCGGGGCGGGCTCGGCGAGCGGGGGAGTGTAGTGGATCGCGGATGTCGCCGCGCGGGGGGGAGCCCGAGAGCCTCCGCCGGCCTACCGTACCGGGAAGGGTCGAGATGCGTCGTGGGCCGGTGGGCATTCGGCGTCTGGAGCCGTCCAACGAGGATCGGCCGCGCCGAAACAGAGCTTTCGGGGCCGGGACCCGCCGCGGATTCGGCCTACTTCAGCGTCCGGCCGATCCGGGGCGGCTGGCCTGTAAGGCAGTCTCCCTCAGTCGATTAGCAGTGGGTGTGAGCCCTATGCGGATCGAAGGCCCGACCCTCTGGTCGCCGATGCTAAGATCGGAGGAGTTTGCGAGTCGCCCGGCATCCCCGGAGGGCGGCGACGCTGGCGGAGGAGTATGAGGATTTCCGCGCTCAAGCCCGCGGTCGCAGCCCCCCCTCGGGCGCGGGTTTCGATGTTCGACAAGTGCCGGAAGTACACTGTGCCGGACGAGATCAAAGCCGCCGGGGTCTGGAACTACTTCAGGATGATCGAGTCGGGGCAGGACCCGGTCGTCCGCATGGGCGGACGGGATCTCGTCATGCTCGGGTCGAACAACTACCTCGGCCTGACCTCCCATCCCAAAGTCAAGGAACGTGCGATAGCAGCCGTGAAGAAATACGGTGCCGGCTGTGCCGGAAGCCGTCTCCTCAACGGCACGCTGGACATCCATGTCGAGCTGGAGGAGCGCCTTGCGGACTTCATGCGGAAGCCCGCCTGCATCACGTTCTCCACCGGGTTCCTCGCGAACCTGGGGGTCCTCGGGACCCTCCCGACGAAGGGCGACGCCATCTACCTCGACCGGCAGGACCACGCCTGCATCTACGACGGCGCCCGCCTCGCGGTCGGGGCGGACATCCGGAAGTTCAAGCACAACGACCCGGAAGACCTCGTCCGGATGCTGAACACCCACCGTGACAAGGCCGGCCGGATCCTCGCCGTCGACGGCGTCTTCTCCATGGAGGGGGACATCGCCCAGGTCCCGGCCTACGTCGACATCTGCGCCGAGTACGGTATGGCCTTCATGATCGACGACGCCCACGGCATCGGGGTCCTGGGGAAGACCGGCCGCGGGACGGCCGAGCACTTCGACCTCGAGGTCAGGACCGACATCATCATGGGGACCTTCTCGAAGTCGCTGGCGGCCATTGGCGGGTTCGTCGTCGGAGACCCGGACGTGATCAAGTTCATCCAGCACAAGGCGCGGGCGCTCATCTTCACGGCGGCCCCGCCCCCGGCTTCGGTCGGCGCCGTCCTGGCCGCCCTCGACATCATCGAGGCCGAGCCGGAGCGCCGTCAGCAGCTCTGGGACAACACCCGGTTCATGATGACGAGCCTCCGGGCCATCGGGTTCGACTGTGGCGAGTCCGAGACGCCGGTTATCCCCATCGTCGTGGGGGACGACTACCTTTCCTTCAAGATGGCCAAGCGCCTCGATGAGGAGGGAGTCTTCGTGAACCCGGTCGTGAGCCCTGCCTGCGCGCCCGGCCGCGCCCTGATACGGACCTCCTACATGGCGACGCACCGCCGGGAGCACCTGACCCGGGCGCTCGAGGCCTTCCAGAAGGTCGGCCGCGAGCTGGGGCTCGTCCACTAGGGGTCGGGGCTTCCGCCCCGGCGGAGTCGCCCATGCGCTCCGCGCACCACGAACCGAGAAAGCCGCTGGGCGCGGCTTTCTCCTGAGGAGGTCCGGCCGATGCCCGAAGGGCTGTCCGTTTCCGAGGTGTCTTCCGGCAGGGACCTGCGGGAGTTCGTGGAGCTCCCGTTCAGGCTCTACGCCGCTGACCCGGATTTCGTTCCTCCGCTCAGGACCGACGTCCGGTGGATGCTCGACCCCGGGAAGAACCCCTTCTGGCAGCACGCCCGGAGGAGCCTTTTCCTCGCCCGGAAAGACGGTCGGGTCGTCGGCCGGATCGCCGCCATCGCCGACGACGAGCACAACCGGGTCCACGCCGACCGGACCGGCTTCTTCGGTTTCTTCGAGTGCGAGAACGACCCCGAGGCGGCGCGGGCGCTGTTCGACGCCGCCGAAGCGGCCGTCCGAAAGCTCCTCCCCGGGTGCGACCGGCTGAGGGGGCCCGTCAACCCCTCGATGAACGACGAGGTCGGCTTCCTCCTCGCCGCCGAGAGCGACCCGGGGCCGCCGGTCCTCATGATGACGTACAACCCGGCGTACTACCTCGATCTCGCGAATGCCGCCGGGTTTGCGAAGGAAAAGGACCTCGTGGCGCTCCTCGCGCCGGTCGACGACCGCTCCTTTCCCCGCATCGGGCGGATCGCGGAAGCGGTCCGCAGGCGCAATCCGGAGCTGACCTTCCGGACGATCCGGATGGATCGGTTCCCCGCCGAGCTCGCGAAGGTGAAAGAGGTCTACAACGCCGCCTGGGAGAAGAACTGGGGCTTCGTCCCGATGACGTCGGCCGAGATCGACGCCATGGCGAAGCGGCTGAAGGACGTCATCTACCCGCCGATCATCTGGTTCGCCGAGGTGGGGGAGAAGCCCGTCGCCTTCATGCTCGGGATGCCCGACTTCAACCAGGTCCTGATCCGGATGGGGGGGAGGCTCCTCCCGTTCGGCTGGCTGAAGTTCCTCCTGGGGAAGAAGAAGGTCGACAGGGTCCGGCTGATGGCGTTCGGCGTCCTCCCGGAGTACCGCCGGAAGGGCCTCGACGCCGTCTGCTACTTCGAGGGGTACAAGGCCGCCATGGCGGCGGGCTTCAAGACCGTGGAGTTCTCCTGGATCCTGGAGGACAACCTCGACCTCCTGAAGCCGATCGAGGTCTTCGAAGGGAAGCTCTACCGCCGCTACCGGCTCGTCGCCAGGACGGTGCCGTCGGGCTCCTGAAGAGCGCTCCGGGCGATCCAGCGGGCGAAGCGGCCGACGACGAGGGCGAGGACGATTCCCG
>JACRCS010000396.1 GCA_016218905.1 Deltaproteobacteria bacterium | reverse complement strand
GTGCTCTTGCTGCGCATTTCCGGAAGGACCGAAAAGATGTCTCTCGCAGAGACGCAGAGGACACAGAGAAGAACAAAACAACTTGTCGCACTTTGCATAGGCCACGACTTCTGCAAGAGCCTCAACTGATAACTGATAACTCATAACGCGTGCTTCGCGCGGAGCTCCTTCCGCAGGATCTTCCCCATGGGGTTGCGGGGGAGTTCGGCCAGGAAGGCGACGCCCCTGGGCCGCTTGAAGGTCGCCAGGCGCTCCCGGCAGAACTCGATGATCTCCTCGGGGTCGGCGCTCTCGCCCTCCTCGAGGACGCAGCACGCGAAGGGCTGCTGCCCGAACTCCGCGTCGGCCACGCCGATCACGCAGCTCTCCTTGACCTTGGGATGAGCGTCCAGGACCTGTTCGATCTCCGCCGGCGAGATGTTCTCGCCTCCGCGGATGATCAGGTCGTCCGTGCGTCCGGTCAGGTAGAGGTAGCCCTCCTCGTCGACGTACCCCACGTCCCCGGTGCGGAGCCAGCCGTCCTCGGTCAGGGTCTGGGCCGTCTTCTGGGCGTCGTCCCAGTAGCCCTTCATGATGCGCGGCCCCCGGGCCTGGATCTCGCCCGACTCGCCCGCCGGAAGCGCTTCTCCCTCGTCCCCGACGATACGGATCTCGACGTCCGGCAGGGGCTTCCCGATGGATGACCGGAGGCGCTCGAGCTTCTTCGCCCGCTCCTCCTCGGAGCCCGTGAGCCGGTGGTCTTCGGGCCCGAGCATCGTCAGGGTGGCGGCGCTCTCGGTCTGCCCGTAGCCGTTGATGAAGCTGACGTGGGGGAGCAGGTCGATCGCCTTCCGGATCACCTCGAAGGGCATGGGGGCGGCACCGTAGGTGACGATTTGGAGGCTCGACAGATCGTAGGCGCCGAACTCCGGGTCGTCGACGATCCACTTGAGCATCGTGGGGACGAGCATGGCGCGCGTCGCCCTCTCCCGCTGCACCGTCTCCATCCACTCGCGAAGCTCGAACTGCCGCATCATGATCAGCGTTCGCCCCCCGTAGATCGCGGGGAGCATGGCCTGGATGCCGGCGACGTGGTAGAGGGGGACCGTCAGTACGTTTCGCTCCTCCAGGTCCGGGTTCGCCGGTTCGACGTTCTCCAGGGCGTAGGCCACGAAGGCCCCGTGGCGCAGGGGGACGGCCTTGGGACGCCCGGTCGTGCCCGAGGTGAAGAGGAGGATCGTCGTGCCGTCCTCGTCCGCGTCACACGTCCGCTCCTCCGTGCTCTCGCGCCGGAGCAGCGCCTCGAAGGTCCCTTCCCCGTCGCCTTCGAGGACGACGATGTGGCGGAGCCCGGGGAGCTGCGGCTCGACCGAACGGACCAGCTCCAGGTACCGCTCGCCGACGAAGAGGACCTTGATCTCGGCGCAGTCGATCATGTACGCGAGCTCTTCGGCCTTCGCCCGGTAGTTCAGGGGCACGAAGATCCCGCCGACCTTGGCCGTGGCGAAGTACGCCTCCACGAACTGGTTGCAGTTCACGGCCACGATCCCGACCCGGTCCGATTGCCGGACGCCCAGCCGGTCCAACGCCCCGGCCAACTGGTTCGCGCGATCGTTCACCTGGGCGTAGGTGAACCGGTGCCCTTCGAAGACGACGCAGTCCCGGTCGGGGCAGATCGCGGTCGCGATCTGCAGGAAATCGGTCGTGTTCACGTTCGGTTCTCCTTCGGACTCCCGTCTCCGCCGCACTCGGCCGGCACGGGGCGCACGGCCTCCCTTCGCGGACCCTCGGGCCGGCTCAGTCGGACGAAGGCAGCGGCTTGGGCTGCTGGACCTTCATCTCCACCCCGCAGCACTCCGCCGTCCCCCCACCGGCCTTGGTGCACAGGATCTCCGTATTGCACTCTTCGCAACGATACCGCTTGCCGAGCTCACTCACGGCCGGTCCTCCTTTCCAAGCGCGATCCGCCTCACTTCTTCGGCACGACGGGTTGGCCGCAGCACCGGATCTCTCCGCCGCCCCGGGTCACGATAAACTCGAACCCGCACCGGGTGCACAGGAACCGCTTGCCCACGGCCGTGGCCTTCTTCTGCGCCTCCGGGGCGGGTGCCACCTTTGCCTCACTCATGGGTCACCTCTCTGATCGTTACCGGCCCTTGTAGACGGGCTTCCTCTTCTCCGAGAAGGCGCGCGGGCCTTCCCAGGAATCTTCGCTCTGACGGACCCTGCTCAGGAGGAGCGTCTCGACCTTCAAGGCCTCGGACAGCGGGACCTGGAGGCTCGCGGTGGCCCCCTCCTTGACCGCCCTCACCGCCAGGGGGGCGTTCTCGTTGATCTTCTCCGCCAGCGCGAGGGCCGTCGTCAGCAAGTCCTCTCCGGGGACGACCTGGTTCACGAGCCCGATCCGGTAGGCCTCCTGGGCCGAGATGAAGTCGCCGGTGCAGAGCATGTGGATGGCCAGGCCGTACGGGATCAACCGCGGCAGCCGCACGCAGCCGCCCGCCGCAGGGATGAGCCCGCGGGCGACCTCGGGAAGCCCCATCCGCACGTGGTCCGCGGCGATGCGGATGTCGCACGCCAGCGCGAGTTCCATCCCTCCCCCGGCTGCCACCCCGTTGATGGCGGCGATCACCGGCTTCGGCATGTCGAGCCCCCGCATCGGCGTCTGCAGGGGCATCGCGGAGGTGAAGGGACGCCCCTCCCTTTCCGCCTGTGCCTTCCGCTCCGCGGTCTCCTTCAGGTCGGCCCCCGCGCAGAAGGCCTTGTTTCCGGCCCCGGTGACCACCAGCGTCCAGATCTCGTCGTCCTCCCGGGCCAGGTTCCAGGCGTCTGCCAGGCCCGTCCAGACGTCGAGGTTCAACGCGTTGCTGGCCTCGGGCCGGTTGATCGTCACGACGGCGGTCTTGCCGATTCTCTGGATGTTCACTGCACCCATCGTTTTCTTCCCCTTCTCAGAAGAATGGTCAGAACGTGTGAACCGGCCGGAGCATTGCTCACGGCCAGTAGAACTCCCAGGCCTTCTGGGTCAGTTCTTCGCGGAACTTCGGGTGAGCGATCGCGATGAGCGCCTCGCTCCGCTGCCGCCGCGTCTTGCCCTTCAGGTGAGCGATGCCGTACTCCGTGACGACGTAGTCCACGCAGTTGCGCTGGATCGTGACGACCGATCCCTCGGGCAGGGTGGGAACGATCCGGGAGACGGTCCCGTTCTTCGCCGTTGAAGGCAGGACCGAGATGGACCGCCCGCCCTTGGAGAGCCAGGAACCGAACACAAAGGCGATCTGACCTCCGGCCGTGGCCATCTGCCGGCGTCCCAGCGTCTCGCAACAGAGTTGTCCCGTGAGGTCGATCGTCAGGGCATTGTTGATGGCGACGAAGTTTTCGTGGTCGCCGATGACCCGGAGATCCTCCAGGTACGCGATGTCGACCACGAGGAACTGGGGATTGTTGTTCACCCAGGCCATCTCGTCCTGGCTGCTCCCTCCGATCGACGTGACGACCGCCTTCCCGGGGTGGACCGTCTTGCGGCTTCCGTTGATGACCCCCTGCCGGATCAGGGAGATGATGCCGGGCGGGGTCGCCTCGGAGTGCCACCCCAAGTCTCTCCTGCCGTCCAGCATGCCGAGGCCCACCAGCGGCTCGGTCGTCCTTCCGACGCCGATCTGCAGCGTGTCGCCGTCCCGGATGAGGCTCCCCACATAGCCGGCAATGTCCTTCAGCCACGGCTCCGGCTCCTTGAGCTCTCGACCCGCCAGGGAACCCGTCCTCGCGCCTCTGCCCGTGGAGACGTGCTCCACGAAGTAGTCGATCTCGGAGACGTGGACGTAGTTGTCGCCGCACGTCCGGATGAGGTTCTTGTTGACCTCGGCGATCGTGACCCTGGCGTTCTGGATCTGCCTCTTCTTCGCCCAGAGGGAGGCGCCGAAGCTGCAGTAGCCGTTCTCGTCGGGGGCGGAGATCTCCGTGATGACCACGTCGGCGGCCGTCGCGCCCGCGATGTCGAGGAAGGGGATCAACGTCCCCGGATCGACGTCCACCCGGCGGGCGTCCACCGCTTC
>JACRCS010000409.1 GCA_016218905.1 Deltaproteobacteria bacterium | reverse complement strand
GCGTCCTGGATTACGGCTGTCCATGCCGGAATGACGTAGAACGTTAGGACCGTTCGCAAGTCACTTGGTAGCTACCGCAGGCAGCCCTGAGTAGGCCAGACACACGGTCGGTAACTCCCGGCCGGGGAAGTTACCCGGAAGTTATTATCAGTTATCAGCTTCGGTACGCCGCCGTGCCGCCCGCCGGCAGAATCTGACTCCGGCCTCTCCTCCGTCACCCCGGCACGGATTGCCGGGGTCCCGCCGCCCAGGAGGGGCCTCCATGGCGCACTGGATTCCGGCTGTCCATGCCGGAATGACGAAGAAGGTGAGGCCCGGTCGCCAGTCACTTGGAAGCCCGAAAGCACGAGGCACGACTCTGGCGCACCGTTCCCCGTCTCCCGTGCTCCCGTGCTCCCGTGCTCCCGTGCTCCCGTGCTCCCGTTCTCCCGCGCTCCCGTCCTCCCGAAAACCGAAAACCGATAACCGATCACCCGCTTCACTCCGCCAACACGAACTTCCCGTTCTTCACCTGGATCATGACCATCGAGTCGAGCCCCAGGCCGTTGTGGTCCTCCGCGGTCAGGTTGTAGGTCCCGGAAACGCCCACGTGGCCCTTCGTATTCTCGATCGCGGCCCGGAGCGCCTTGGGTTCGGTGCCGGCCTTCTTCATGGCGTTCGCGAGGATCATGATCGCGTCCCACGCGTAGCCGGAGTGGGTGTTGATCGGGAACTGCTTGTCGTAGTGGTAGACGTCGCGGTAGAGCTTGATGAAATCAAGGATGACCTTCTTCTGGGGGTCCCGGTCCCCGATCTGGTCGATGACCATGAGCTTGGTTGCGGGCATCCGGTCGCCCTCCGACGCGCTGCCCGCGAGCTCGACGTAGTTGGGGTCGGGCAGTCCGTGGGATTGGAAGAGCGGCGCCTTGATCCCGAGCTGGATCCGGTTCTTCGCGACGATGGACGCCGCCGGCCCGACGGTCCAACAGACGATCGCCTGGGGTGACGCGTTCTTCAGCTTCGTCAGTTGCGCCGTCATGTCCGTGTCTCGGGGGTCGAAGGACTCCTTCCCCACGAGGGTGATGCCGAACTCCGGGGCCACCTCCTCCATGATGGAGAGCCCGTCCTTGCCGAAGGTGTTGGTCGCGGTGAGAAGGGCCACCTGCGTCAGTCTGTGTTTCTTCAGATAGCCGAAGAGGGTTCGGACCGCCGTGCTGCCGCGCTGGGGAGAGGTGAAGATGTAGGTGTAGGGGCCGTACTTGCCCCCCGAGATCGGCAGATCGCTGCCCAGGGTCATGATGTTGGGCACCCCGGCGCTCTCGATGATCGGCTTGGCGGTCATGCCCGCGTCGGTGCGGGTCGGCCCGATGATCGCGTCGACCTTGTCCTGGTAGACGAACTTCTTGGCGACGGTGGCGCCCCTGGTGGGGTCGCTCTGGGTGTCGGCCATCACGAGCTCGACCTTGCGGCCGTTGATTCCTCCGGCCTTGTTGAGCTCGGCGACCGCCATCTCGGCGACGAGCTTCGTCGGAGTCCCGATGTTTGCGTTGGGTCCGGAGAGGTCGAAGAACGCACCGATCTTGATGGCGTCTGCAGCGACGGCGCTGCCGGCGAGGAGGGACAGTCCCACTGCGAGGATCAGCCGTTTCATCGGGAACACTCCTTTGCTGGGGTTGAGGGCATCGCGTCCGAACTCCTGTCGTCGAACACCCGCCGGCTCCCTCCCGCCGACCGGGGCAACGTCCCGTATTCGAGGACGTCGACCGCGGGCGTCACGGCCAGCTGGTGCTTGAGTTGAAAGGCCACCTCCTTCGTGAGCTCCACCTCCCTCGCACGCCCCACCCTCTGGGCGCGCTCCACGAGCAGTTTCATCCGGTCACGGCCCGAAGCGTCCCGGGAGAGGTGAAGCTGGTACTCGGATCCGAGCCCCGGAATCTTCGAGAGGACGGCGTCGACGGACGAAGGGTGGAGGGTGACGCCCCGGTACGCGATCCCGTCGTCGGTCCGTCCGGTGGCGTGGCCGAGCGTCCGGCGCCGACCTGCCGACGGTCGCGACGCGAGCTCCGCCGGCTCGACGGAGGGCTGGAACCGGCCCTGTCCCGGCGGCGGGCGCGGGCCCGGCCCCGGCGCCTCGACGGCGCCGGCGCCGTTCTCGCAGCTTCCATCCTCCGCGGCGGCGCCGAGGAACGCCCGGCGGAGCTCGGGGTCCACGAGCAGGTCCTCGCTTCGTCCCGACCCCACTACCCGGCCGTTGGCGAGGAGGTAGGCGCGGGCGGAGGCACGGAGGGCCCGGGCGGCGTTCTGCTCCACGAGGAGGATGGTCATGCCGGACCGGGTGAGGCGGTGGAGCGACTCGAAGATCTCGTCCGCGACCCGGGGCGCGAGGCCGAGGCTCGGCTCGTCCAGGAGGAGCAGACGGGGCGCCGCCATGAGGGCCCGGCCGATGGCCACCATCTGCTGCACGCCGCCCGAGAGGGTTCCCGCGGGTTGGCTTCGCCGCTCCCCCAGGCGGGGGAAGCGGTCATAGATCTCCTCCACCCGGCGTTCCACCTCCACCGAAGGGATCCGCAGGGCCAGGACGCCGAGCTCGAGGTTCTCCCGCACGGTCAAGGTCGGGAAGACCTCCCGGCCCTCGGGGCTGAGGGCCACCCCCGCGTGCACGCGGCGGGTGGCCGGCCAGTGGGTGATCTCCCGGCCCTCCAGCAGGATGCGGCCTCCGGAGGACGGCAGGAGCCCCAGGAGCGCCTTCAGGAAGGTCGTCTTCCCGGCGCCGTTGGACCCCACCAGGGCCACGGTCTCACCCTTGGCCACGTGGAGGGTCACCCCAAAGAGGGTCTGCGCGGCACCGTAATGGAGCGTGACGCCCTCCGCGGCGAGAAGGGGCGGGGATTCGCCGGCGCTGCGGCGCTCGTTCACGTCGCCCCCGGGCT
>JACRCS010000383.1 GCA_016218905.1 Deltaproteobacteria bacterium | reverse complement strand
CCTCCCCCGCTTCGAGCTCCCGGCGGAGGACCTCGAGCTCGCGCCGCAGCTTCTGCCCCTCGTCGATCCGTTCGGCGCGGGCCCGGAGCGCCTCCCCTGCCTCCCGCTCCAGGCGTTCGGTGCGCCGGCCGACGTTCTCGAGGCTCGAGCGGAGCATCCGCCCTCGCTCGGAGAGCCCTTCCCTCCGCTGCCGGTCGGCGGCCTCCTGCACGCGGAGCTGCGTCAGCGCCCCGTGGGCCTCCTCGGCCCGCGCTCGCGCCTCGGCGGCGAGGCCGCCGAGCACCTCGAGCTTCTCCTCGATCTCCTCCTGCACCCCGAGCAACCGGCGCTTCTCCGCCTCGAAGCACGCGGTCTCGTGGGCGAGCTTCTCCACGGCTGCCGCGAGATCCTCCCGTTCGAACTCCATCGCCTCCCGCCGCTCGTCGAGGCGCTCGAGGCGCTCCCGGAGCTGCGCCAGGTCCTTGCCGAGGTTCGCCGCCTGGAGCTCCCGCCGGTGCGCCTCGTCGCGGGCCTCCTCCGCCGCCGACCGGAGCTCCTCCGCCTCCCGGTCGAGCTCCGAAAGCGCGGTCTCGAGTGCGGAGGCCTCGCCCGCGAGGCGAGCCACCTGCTCCCGCAGCTCCCGAATCTGCCGGTTCTTCTGGAGGAGACCGGAGGCCTCCTGGCGGCCGCTACCGCCGGAGATCACGCCTTCGGCGCTCACCGTCTCCCCGTCCAACGTCACGAGGGTCGCCTGCATCCCATTTCGGCGCCACAGCGCGAGCGCGTACTCCAGGTTCTCGACCACGAAGACGTCGCCCAGGAGGCAGTGCGCGAGCCCCCGATACTCGGGCGAGACTTCCAGCAGTTCAAGGAGCGGCCCTCGAGCCCACGTCTCGCGCGCATCCGGAAACCTGGGTTCCCGACCCGGACGGAGGTTCACCGGCACGAAGCTCGATCGGCCGGCCCGCTCCCGTTTCAGGTGCTGGACGGCCTCGAGCCCCCGCTCCGGATCCTCGACGATGACGTACTGGAGCCGCTCGCCGAGCGCGGCCTCCAGGGCCGACTCGTACTCGGCCGGGGCCGACAGGGCGTCCGCCACCACGCCGTGGATGCCGTTTCGCCCACTCCGGCGCGCCTCCCCGAGGATCGCCTTGACCCCCGCCCCGTACCACTCGAGGCTCTCCTTGAGCTGCTCGAGACCTTTCAGGCGGGACTGCTCGGTGTGGAGCTCTTTGCGGGCCTGCTCCGCCCGCTGCGCCAGCTCCTGGCGGCGCGAACGGGCGGCCTTGAGGCCCTCCTCCGCGAGCTGACGAGCCCGCCCGGCCTGGACCCTCGCCTCCTCGGCTCCGGCGAGCTCCTCCTCCCGCCGCCGCACCTCGGCTTCGAGCTCTTGGAGCTTACCGGCGAGCTCGACCTCCTGCCGCCCCATGCCCTCGAGCTTTCGTCTCGCCTCGGCCTCCTGCCGGAGCCCGTGCTCCAGTCCGTGGTTGGCCCGTGTGAGCTCCCCGAGGACGCCCATGAGGGCCCGCTTCTGGCTCTCGAGGCTCCGGTCGGTCTCGGCCTGAGACGCGAGCGCCCGCTCGTGTTCGTCCTGGAGCGAGAGGACCCGCCCCTCTCCCTCCGCAAGCCGCGCCTCGAGCTCCGCGGCCTCCGCGTCCACGGCCGCGATCTCGTTCTCGAGGACTTCCCGGCGGCCGGCGACCTCCGCCGCCTCCTCCCGGGCCTTGGCCGCGGCCGCCGCGAGCGCCGCCTCGTCCCGCTCCAGGAACTCGAGCCGGCTCTCCCGCTGGGAGATCTGGCTCTTCCAGAGGTAGACCTGACGCTGCCGCGCCTCGAGCCCCCGCTCCTCGTCCAGGGCGGCGAGGCGACCCTCCTCGAGCCTGGCGCCGAGCCGGTCCGCCGCCACCTTCGCCTCGACGAGCTCCCGTTCGAGGTCCTCGACCGCCGCCCCGGCGCTTCGCGTTCTGGCCTGGAGCTCCAACCAGGCCCCGACGAGGAGGTGACGCTCGAGCTCCCGCCGCTCCGCCCGCAGGCCCTTGAACTCCTCTGCCCGGGCCGCCTGACGCTTGAGGGCGTTCATCTCCCGGCGCACCTCGCCCACGACGTCGCCGAGCCTTTCGAGATTCTGGGCGGTCTCCTGCATCCGCCGGACCGCCTCCTCCTTCCGGCTCTTGTACTTCGTGATGCCCGCCGCCTCCTCCAGGAGGTGACGACGGTCCTGCGGCTTGGCCGAAAGGATCGCGTCGATCCGCCCCTGCTCGACCACGGAGTAGGCGCGGCGCCCGACGCCGGTGTCCATGAAGAGCTCGGTGATGTCCTTGAGACGGCAGGGAATCCGGTTGATGAGGTACTCGCTCTCGCCGGAGCGGTGGAGGCGGCGGGTGAGGGACACCTCGTGGAAGGCGCCGAACTTGCCCGGCAGCTGGCCGTCGACGCCGGTCAGGGTGAGGGTGACCTCGGCGAAGTTGAGGGGCTTTCGCGCGTCGGTCCCGGAGAAGATCACGTCCTCCATGGAGTCGCCCCGGAGGCCCTTGGCGCTCGTCTCGCCCATGACCCAGCGCAGCGCGTCGATGACGTTGGACTTGCCGCACCCGTTGGGTCCTACGATCGCCGTGATTCCGTCGTGGAAGACCAGCTCGGTGGGTTCCGGAAAGGTCTTGAAGCCGAAGAGCTCGAGCTTTTTGAGCTTCATTCCCACCCCTCGCCTGGCGTGGACATCGGCGGGATGGTAGCGGAGGGAGCGTAGCGCAGTAAAGGGAAATCACTACAGGATGGGGTTTAGAACGCTTGGAGATACCAGATGTTGTGGGGAAGAAGAGAACGAAGGGCCCGTGGACGCAGTGGACCGTATGGACGTAGTGGACTCTTAGTGCACCCGGAATCCGGTCACCGTGTCCACTTCGTCCACACCTCGTCCACCGGGCCTACTGCCTCTTCTTGCCCCTTTTCGCAAACTCCTCGAGCCAGCGCTCCACCTCGCCGGGGTCCGTCTCCGGCTTCTCGGGAGCCGGGCCCCTGGGCCGGCGCTGGATCCGGGCCCAGAACGCCTCGCAGCTTTCGACCGCCGCGCCGAGGGCCCTCGCCCTCGCCGCGAGGCCGCCGTCCGAGGTGACCACCGTCGACCCCCGAGGATTGCCGGCGCCGAGGCGCCGTAGGATCTCCTCGTCGGCGGAACGCCCCGCCGCCGGGTAGACGACCCGAACGCCTCCGAAGCGCTCTTCCCGAGCGCCGCCGGGCCGGTCGCCGTCGAAGAAGACGATCACCTGCCCGGACCCCGCAGCCTTCGAAGCCCCGATCCGCCGGAGCACGGCCTCCCGCCCCGCCTCCTCGTCGCTGAGCGAGAAGCCCGGAACACGTCCGATGAGGTTGTGGCCGTCGATGAGAAGCATGAAAGGTCGCGTGCAGCGTTCTGCGTTTCGCGTTCTATGTTCGGGAAAGAGGACAACCCGCAGGTACATCGTCGCGTGCAGCGTGGCGCGTCTCACGTTGAACGGCCCCTGCGGAGCCTCCACGCAGTACGCGGAACGCAGCACGCAGAACGCCCGCTACATGTGTCCTACCACCCGCTCGATCGCCCGGCGAAAGCCCGGGAGGCTGCGCTCGATGGTTTCGTAGGAGCAGCAGTAGGCGAGGCGGAAGTGGCCGGGGCCGCCGAAGCCGGTGCCGGGCACGCCGAGGATCTTCTCCTTTTGCAGTTCATGCACGAACGCCACGTCGTTGGGGATCGGGCTGTGCGGGAAGAGGTAGAAGGCCCCCTCGGGCTTGTGGCACGAGTATCCGGCCTCCACCAGGCCCTGGTAGAGGCAGTCCCGATTGCGGCGGTAGAAGCTCATGTCCACGGATGCGCCCTGCAGGCGCGCCACCGCGCGCTGCATCAGGGCCGGGGCGTTCACGAACCCGAGGATCCGGTTCGTGAGCGTCAGCGCCCCCATGAGCGTCTCCACGCCCGCGATGGCGGGGTTCGCGGCGACGTAGCCGATCCGTTCGCCGGAGAGGCTCAGGTCTTTCGAGTAGGACGTGCAGACGATCGAGTTCGGGAAGACCGAGAAGACTCCCGGCACCTCCAGGTCGCCGTAGACGACCTTCCGGTAGGGCTCGTCCGAGATGACGTAGATGATGCGCCCGTACTCGATCGCCTTCCGGTCGAGGAGTTCGGCGAGCTCCTCGAGGTTGTGCCGGGAGTAGATCTTCCCCGTCGGGTTGTTGGGGGAGTTGAGGAGCACGGCCCGGGTCTTGCGGGTGATCGCCTCGTCCAGAGCGCCCAGGACCAGGTCGAAGTCCCTGCTCGTTTCGACCGTCTTCAGAACGCCCTGGTGATTCTCGACATAGGAGCCGTACTCGACGAAGTACGGCCTCGGGACGACCACCTCGTCCCCCGCTTCCAGGATGGCCCGGAAGACCGTGTTGAGCGCTCCGCCCGCGCCCGAAGTCATCACCAAGTGGCTGCCCTGGACGGGGACGCCCTGCTCCTTGGTGACCTGGACGGCGACGGCGTCGCGCACGTCCGGGTAGCCGGCGTTGGGCATGTAGCCGTGGCGCCCCGCCCGCGTGTCCTCCAGGAGCTCCCGCAGCACCGTCTTGAACTCCGCCGGCGGCTCGAGGTTCGGGTTGCCCAGGCTGAAGTCGAAGACGTTCTCGGCCCCGAACTCCGCCTTCAGGCGCGCGCCCTCTTCGAACATCCTCCGGATCCACGAGGATCCCTCCATCGCTTCCAGGATCTTCCGCGCAACCGGCATACTCTCCTCCTCGCTCCAGCTGGCCGTCAGGAGCCGGACTGTACCGAAAGAAGCCCTCCCGCACAAGCAGCGGGAGGGCGAGCGGTTAGGCGTTAGGACGCTAGGACCTAAACGCTGACACCTCGAAAGCGGCGGGAGAGCTCCGACACGAGCCCGAGGACGTGGCGGGCGAGGGCAGAGTCGAGGCTGCCCATCCCGCAGGAGGGAGTGAGGAGGCACTGCCTCCGAAGGAGGTCCGGATCGACTCCGGCCTCGGCGAAGCGGGCCATGCCCTGGCTGAGCCGCTCCCACAGGTCGTCGGTGGTCAGCCCGGCGGCTCGCTCGCTCGTCGGCACGATGCCCCAGGCGAGAACGCCGCCCCCCTCCAGATAGGCGGCCAGGGCCTGCGGGTAGAGGAGCATGCGGTCGAGGTAGTGGAAGGCGTCGAAGTTGACGATGTCCACGCCCGAGCGGAAGAGGAGCTCCCAGTCCGTGTTCCCGCAGCAGTGGATCCCGGAGAGCGCGGCCACCTCGCGCAGCGCCTCCAGGCTCGGCGCCCAGAGCGCCTCGACGATCGCTTCGGTGAGGGCCGAGTAGGCCGACCCGTAGACCTCCATGACCGGCTCGTCCAGGAAGAGGATCACGGGCACGCCGAACCTCCCCAGGCGCTCGGCCTGCCACCGCGCCTTTCGGGCCACGAAGATCGCCGTCACCTCCCGGAACGTATCGTCGTAGGCGATCTCCCGGCCGGCCGCGTCCCGCAGCGAGGACGAGAGCGTCACGGGGCCGGTTATGTGACCCTTGACCGCCCGGAGCGGCAGGGTCGCCTGGACGAGCGCTTCTTCGAGCGTATAGAATCCGGGCGCCCTCTCGGGGCTGAGGGCAAAGAGACCGAGGTCGTCGGCGAGGGCGCGGCCGTAGAACGCCTCGACCTCCGCGAGACTCTCCTCGCCGAGCTCCACGATGGGATCGCGCCCGCCGCCGGGGTCCCGGACGCCCGGAAAACCCTCCAGGTACTGAAGGGTCATGCCCTCGAGAGGCGTGCGCCGGGGGAGCTGGGGCCAGAACGGGATTTCGGGCAGGTGCCGGAGGACCATCTCGACGGCCTCCCCGGCCTCGACGTAGGGAAGGCTTCCAATGCCCGTGGCGAGGCCGCCGGGCGAAAACAGCTTGGCTGCGGGCAGTGCGCCCGCCTCACCTTCGGGAGAGCTCATGGTCCGGATCCTCTCGGGTCTCTTCTGGTTTTCGGGGTTGCTGCTCGTGGGGTTCGGACTTCGACAGGGACGCGGCGCGCTCTGCATCCCCGGAGCGGTGGCTGCCGTTCTCCTGGTCTTTCTCGCCGACCTCTGGTTCCATCGGTCGCTGGTCGTTCTGGACCGCGACCTCCTCCGGACCGGGCTCCACCTCGCCGCGGCCGCCGCGCTCGCCTCGGGCTCGATCTACTGGGCCGTGGGCCTTCTTCCCTCCGGCTAGGCACCCTTCGGTTTTCGGTTTTCGGTTCTCGGTCTTCGGTTCTCGGTTTTAGGACTGATAACCGATAACCGTCTTCCCCGAGCAGCCCGCGAGCCGCTTGCGGCGCCGCTCCAGCGCCTTCTCCACGCGCCGCCGGTCCTCGTCGGTGATGGGCACGAGGCGCGGCAGTTCCTGGGGTTTTCCGTGCTCGTCGAGGGCGACGAAGGTGAGGTACGCCGAAGCGGTGTGCCGGACCTCGCCCGTCTTGAGATCTTCGGCCTCCACCCGCACCCCGATCTCCATGCTCGTCCGCCCGACGTAGTTCACGCAGGCCTGAAGCGTGACGAGATTACCCACGAAGACCGGCGCGTGGAAGTCCAGACGGTCGATGCTCGCCGTGACGGTGTTCGCCCGGGCGTGGCGGATCGCGACCACGCCCGCCGCGTCGTCGATCATCTTCATGATCGTTCCGCCGTGGACGTTCCCCGCGGGGTTCGCGTGGCTCGGCTGCATCATCTGCGCCATGGTGACGCAGGTCTCGGCCACGGTGCGCTCGGTTTTCGCCGACATGCCTACTCCTCGGCCGACAGCCCCTTGACCTCCTCCTGGAGGTGATCCGACTGGGCGACCAGATCGT